>CAZSBW010000096.1:0-8786 GCA_964604815.1 uncultured Salinivenus sp.
TTCATGTCAAAGGAGCCGCCCACCTGGGCAGAAGTGCTCATTGGAAACTTCCTCATGGACCGGGAGCACAAAACGATGCTCGCGCTCAAACAGGCCAGGCCTCGTGTAGTGCTGCCCCCTTCCAAAGCAGAGAAAGGGCGAGACGAAGGGCCCCATATAGATTGGGTGTTCAAAGCAACCGAGAAGCACCTGCTTTAGATTACTGACGTCAGCAAAGACGAAGCGGTCCGGCGAGACAAACCGCACACCGGTACTTCCCGCCACCTTCAGTCTTTCGAAAAAAGCGCATAGACACAGATATGAAGCTGCGCTTGGTTCTCCCCGCGTTTTTTCTCCTGCTCGCCCTGAATGTCCCGTCCTTCGCTCAATCCACCCCGCAGGTGGACACCAGTTCGACAGACGCCGCCTGGACCGACTCGCTACGAGCGGCGCTGGAGCAATTTAAAGACGCCGATTCTCCCACTGCCGCCGACAGCGCAGAACTGCAGCGGTGGGTCGATTCGGTGCAGGCGAGAGGCAACTCCACTCGCGAAGCGGAGCCGGCCCGAGCACGCAGATTCCTTAGACAAGCACTCGACGCGCAGCGGGTCCTACAGAACTCCTCGCGGATTGCCGAGGCAATCGCTGATCTCGGGGATGCGCACATTGCCCAGTCGCACTACGACGAGGCTCTCGCCCGTTTCCAGGAAGCGCTGTCGATTTATCGAGAGATCGACGACCGTCGAGGCATCGCACAAGCCCTGAACGACATCGGAAGCATTCACAACGATCAGGGCCGCCCAGCTCAGGCGCTTGCCCGTTACCGAGAATCGTTGAGGATCAAGCGGGAGATTGGCGACCGCCCAGGCATCGCCCAAACCCTGAACGACATCGGGGTTCTTCACTCCAGGCAGGGTCGCTACGAAGAAGCGCTCGTCCACTGGCGCGAGTCGCTAGAGATCAGGCGAGAACTCAACGATCCCCAGGGCATCGCGAGCGCACTGAACAACCTCGGAATCGCTCACTGGGCGCAAGATCAGTACGGGAAGGCCCTCTCCCGATACGATGAGGCTTTGGACTACTACCGAGAAATCGGCGACCGCAAAGGCGTTGCGCGGACGCTGAACAACGTCGGTATCATCTACAAGAATCAGGACCAATACGAGAAGGCACTGGATCGATACCGAGAATCGCTGAAAACCAAGCGAGAGCTTCGCGACCCCGGATCCACTGCGAAGACACTGAACAACATCGGCGCGGTTTACCGGCACCAGGGCCACTATCAAAAGGCCCTCCGATACTTTAGGGAGGCGCTCCACCTCAATCGCGAGGTTGGGCAGCGGATTAGCGCAACGCTCAACTTTAACAACGTCGGAGAAGTCTGCCTCCTTCAGGGCCGATACCAGGCGGCGAGCGACTCGCTTCGCCAGGCCCTTCGCCTTGCCGAGCAGTCACGCCTCAGCGCCACCTCGCCGGAGGCCCGCCGCTCGCTCCTGTCCAAACAGATCGACACCTACAAGGCGCTCACTGCTGCGTACATCCGCTTGGGCCGCCCCGACTCGGCCCTTCGATCCGTCGAGCAGGCCCGCGCCCGCCTCCTTACGGATCGACTGGCAGGCACCGCCGCCGGCGACACGACGTTTGCTCTTCCCCCTACGGACAGCCTCCGCGAGACACTCGGCCCCGATGAGGCTGCCGTCCTCTACACAGGAACAGGGTCGGAGCGGCTTCTCACGGCCCTCGTGGTCACCCGAGACACCACCATCGCCCGCGAACTTCCTGGGGCAAGCGTGCAGACCGCCATTAAACGCGAATACCCGGCGCACCTCAACCGCCTGCGCCGGGAGGAGGGCCCCCTTAGCGCAGCCCTGGACAAGCGTGCATCGCCGGACCAAGACGCCACGCCGAGCCTCGCGGAGACCATTCGTCTGTACCGGTACTACCTGACCCGCGAACAAGCCGACGCCGCAATCCAGCGTGATCTTTCCCGGCGCTTTCATGGCTTGCTGGTCGAGCCAATCCGAGAGGCCATCCTGGACAAGGAGACACTCGTCACCGTGCCGACCGGTGCGCTCGGCTACCTGCCCTTCGAAACGCTCCGGGATTCGACCGGGCGGCACCTGGCCGAGCGGACGCACGTCCGCTACGCCCAGTCGCTCACGGTGCTGCGTCAGCTCCAGTTGCGCAACTTCTCGGGGCGGGAGCGGCCCCTCCTCGCCCTCGGTGGGGCGTCGTACGCGCCGGATTCGGAGGTCCAGGGCGGCTCGCTGCTAGCCGAGGCGCGGCGGGGCTCAACCCGCGTCGCGACTGAGGAACAGGCCTCGGAACTGCTCCGTGACGCCAATCGGCGGATGGACAGGGGAAAAAGCCCGCACCAGGTCTATCAGAAGCTCGGGTATGGTCGGTGGTTGGACCTGCCCGAAACGAAAAACGAAGCCAATCGGCTCGGTCGGATTGCAGGCCCGGATGTGACTGTGCTCACCGGAGAAGCGGCTTCCGAAGGCACCGTCCGCTCCCTCAACGAACGGGGCGAGCTGAGCGAGTACCAGCGCGTTCACTTTGCCACCCACGGCGTTGCTGTGCCGGAGTCGCCGGAGCTTTCGGCCCTGGTGCTCTCCCAGACCCTTGCCTCCGACAGCCTCGCGTCGACGGACGGCTACCTGACGATGGAGGAGATTGCGGACCTGGAGCTGCGGGCGGATGTCGCCGTCTTGTCCGCCTGCCAGTCCGGACTTGGGAAGGTCGTGGCGGGGGAAGGCGTAGTGAGCCTCTCGCACGCTTTCCTACGGGCTGGGGCGAATGCGACGCTCGTCTCACAGTGGAAAGTGCTGGACGAATCCACGCGGCAGTTCATGACGGCGGTCTACGAGCGGGCGCAGGCAGACAACACGTCCTTCGCCGAGGCGGTGACGGAGACGAAGCGGGCGTTCATCGCGGGCGAGTACGGCGAGCAGAATGCCGATCCGCTCCGCTGGGCGCCGTTCGTCTACTACGGGCGGGAGTAGCCGAGTTTGGCTTGCCCCAGGGACGGTCGCCGAAAGGCGCCACCCGCAGAGCCGGGGTTTCACAACGAACAAAGGGAACGTTCCATCCGTCGATATACTCCTCTCCTCGAAGAGATGCCCATCGTCAGGCACCTGCTCTGTGGCCCTCCTCTGCCGAACGCCCCGTCATCCGCTGAGCACGTCTGCACTGGCGTTGGCGGTCCTGTTGGCCGTTTGGGGATGTGACCGGCCAACGCCCCGGTCCTCGACGACACCGGCGGCGGTAGGACACCCAGATTCCGTCCTGGTCGACTCGACGAAAGCGGCTCTCCGCCGATTCCGCGCGTCGAACCGCCCGTCGTCGGCCGACAGTGCCGCACTGCTCCGATGGGGCCGCTCCCTCCAGGTCCGGGGAGACTCGATTCGGACGGAGCGGCCGACCCGAGCGCGCAACCTGTACGGGACGGCCCTCTCTTCGCACCGGACGCTGACGGACTCCCTGGGGGTGCTCCAGACCCGCAAGGCCATCGGGAAGACGTATGATCTCCAGTCGCGATACGAAGACGCTCGGGACCAATACGAGAACGCCCTGCAACTCAGCCGTGCCCTCGAAGCTCAGGGCGAGATCATCGACCATCTTCAGAGCATCGGGGAGACCTTCGAGGAGCAGGGACACCACAGCCAGGCCCTCCGGTACTACCGAGAGGCCCTCTCGGTAAGTCGAAAAGCGGAACACCGGGGGGACCGTGCCAAGCTCCTGGACGACCTCGGGGACGTTTACGTGATACAGGGGCGCTACGATCAGGCGCTGGAGCAGTATCGGGCGTCGCTCGCCCTGGAGCGTGATCGCGACGACCGGGGGCGCGCCGCCAACATGCTCACGAACCTTGGAAATATCCATTACCGACGAGGTCACTACGAGAAGACATTGGCACGCTACAAGGAGGCCCTCTCCATTCAACGTACAATCGGAAATCGAGAGGACATCGGTACCACGCTCAACAACATCGGAGTCGTGAACCTGCGGCAGGGCCGTTACCGAGAGGCCATGGCGCAGTACCGAGAGGCGCTTGAAATTCGACGCGAGGTTGGGGACCAGAAAGGGGTCGCCAGCACGCTCAACAACATCGGGCTCGCGTACCAGCGACAGGGCCGCTACAAACAGGCCCTGGATCGGTACCGAGAGGCGCTTAAAATCAAGCGGGAGGTCGGGGACCAGAGGGGAACGGCGAGCACGCTCAACAACATCGGCCTCATTCAAAAAAAATGGGGCCGCTACGAGAAGGCACTGGGCCGTTACCAGGAATCCCTCGCTTTGAAGCGGAAGTTCGGGAACCGGGAGGCGATGGCCCGCACACTGAACAACATTGGGCTCGTCCGCATGGAGCAGGAGCGCTACGACGAGGCACTGGCACGCCTTCGGGCGTCCCTCCGCATCAGGCGGGACATTGAGAATCGCCGGGGCATTGCCCGATCGCTAAACAGTGTCGGACGGGTTTACGAGCGGCGGGACAATCTCGACGCAGCCCTCCAGCAGTACCGCCGAGCACTCCAGATCAACCGCGAGGTGGGGAACCGGGACGGAACGGCTCAGAATCTCCGCAACGTGGGAGAGAGCCGCCTCCTGCAAGGACGTGTGGCCGCGGCTGCCGATACACTGACGAAAGCGGTCCATCTCACCGAGACCCTTCGGCGGAATGCGACCTCTCCGGATGCCCGTCGGTCCTTTCTTTCAACACAAATCGGGGCCTACCGCGCCCTCACCAGCGCACACGTCCGCTCGGGTCGGCCCGACTCGGCCCTTCGCTCTCTGGAGCGGGCCCGTGCTCGCCTCCTGGCCGACCGGCTTGCAGGCACGGCCCGCGGTGACACGACGTTTACGATTCCCTCGATCCCGGAGCTTCGCCGGACGCTCGATCCGGGTGAGGCAGCGCTCCTCTACACCAACGCGGGGACAAAGTGGCCCCTCACGGTCCTCGCCGTCACTGCCGACACCACAGTTGCACTTGAGTTGCCCGTCGCCCCGCTTCGGCGCGTGGTCCGCCAGGCCTACGCCCCCCGCCTGGAGCGGCTGCGCCGCGAAAAGGGACCGCTCACAGCGGCCCTCGGTCCCGACCGGACGGGCGCAGACGGCAGGAGCCCAAGTGTCGCCGAGATCGTCCGCCTCTACCGCTATTACCTGACCCGAGACGGGACCGATTCCACCCAGCAGGATCTCGCGCGGCGCCTTCACGCCCTGCTCGTCGCACCGGTCGAGAAGGCGCTCCCCTCCGAGGAGACATTTACGGTCATTCCGACCGGCGCGCTCGGCTATCTGCCGTTCGAGACGCTTCGGGATTCGACAAACCAGCCCGTCGTGCAACAAAAGCACGTCCGTTACGCCCAGTCGCTAACCGTCCTCCACCAGCTTCGAGAACGCACCTACGACGCCCAACGGAAGTCTCTTCTTGCCATCGGCGGAGCTGCCTACGGTGCCTCGGCGCCGGACCGAGAGCAGCCGCTTCTCGCCGCGGCGCAGCGCGGCTCGCCGATTGTGAACGCCGAGCAGGCGTCGGCCCTCTACCGCTCGGCCGAACGCCGCCTGGAGCGGGGACAGAGCCCTCGGCCCACCTACGCGCAACTTGGCTACGATCAGTGGCCGGCCTTGTACGGCACGAAGCTGGAGGTCCAAAAGCTGAAACGGGCAGTAGGGCCGGCCACGACGCTTCAGACTGGCCTCGACGCCTCCGAGAAACGGGTGCGTCGGATGAGCGCGTCGGGGGCCCTCTCGCGCTATCGCCGCATCCACTTTGCCACCCACGGCATTGCGGTGCCGGAAGCCCCTCAGCTGTCGGCCCTCGTTCTCTCGCAGAAGGAGGCCTCCGACAGCCTCGCGGCAAGGGACGGGTACCTGACCATGCGCGAGATTGCCGACCTGACCCTGCGGGCCGACGTGGCCGTGCTTTCGGCCTGCCGGACGGGTCTGGGGCGCATCGTTGCCGGGGAGGGTGTCGTCAGTTTGTCTCATGCATTTCTGCGGGCGGGGACCAACGCGACGCTGGTTTCACAGTGGCGCGTGCTGGACTGGTCAACCCAGCAGTTCATGACAGCGGTCTATCGACGGGCCGAGAACGAACACACCTCCTTCGCCGAAGCGGTCACGGAGGTCAAACGCGCCTTCATTGCTGGAAAGTTTGGGGAGCGCAACACCGATCCGCTCCGCTGGGCCCCCTTCGTGTATTACGGGCGCGAGTGACCGAGATTGGAATGCAAAGCGGCGGACGGCGGATTGGTGCGGTTCAAGACAGAAGGAGATGCCGGAGAGGTAAAAAATTTCCACCACCTTTCTAGGGCGTCGTGTAAAAACGAAACGACTCGTGTGGGGGGTTCCCGTCGTGTCCCTCAATTTCTGGCCGCTGAGCGGGGAAACGTGGAGCGTTTCCGGGTTCCGGAATGGGACTTGCTACTTTAAAAAAGTGCATTCGAGAACACGAGTTGCTCCGCACACCCAAGACATTCTCAGACTGCCATGACCCCGACGCCGACCGTTATCCTGCTGACCGCTCTCTTCTGGACACTGCCTGCCACCACCGCTGTGCTCGCCTACCGGAAGTACGATGGCTCGATCGAAAACGTGAAGGCTGCCCTCCAGCGCTCCATTCAGCGCGTGAGAGGGGGAGAGCTTCAGCCGCAGGAGGCATAAGCAAAGCTGGGCCGACCGTTGTCGATTGGCCAAAGCCTGTTTCTCTTGACGAATGCTTTTTCGGGGTTTTGCCGTGGCGGCCATCTGTTGACTTCTATGTCGGCGGTGCGATCTGCCCCTGAGCCCGGCGATTAAAATATTGCCGGACATCTGATTGTGTAAGCGCAAAACGCTCGCCTCTGTCGGAGCCAGAGGTGAGCGTTTCTATGTTTGGGGCTTCTGTTAGAAACTTTTCTGTGGAGGGGACCGACTCCGTCGGGGACTGGGGCCGTCGTCCGTCTCTGGCTGTTGATCGACAGTCCGGCCCTTGGAAATCCGCTTGTTGACGGCCCCGTGTTGCTGGGACCGCTGCTCAGTCTCTTCGGGGCGCAGCTGCTCACGACAGCCCTGCTCGACGAAAGACGTCTTCAACCGCAAATGGGAGATGCCTCTCCTCCCCAGAGGAACTGATTGGGATTGCAACCAGCACCCGCGGATGCTCTGAAACAAGAACAGGCCGGCTCAGGGAATCGTTACGGTATCGGGGAGAACGTCACGGAGGGTGTCGACGAAGGCGTTGACGAGGCGCTGTTTGTGCCGGCGCCGGGTGACGAGCCGCACGTTGCGAGTGGGGGATGGGGCGGCGAAGGTACGGAGGTGCGTCTCGTGCTCGCTCTCGGGCATGTGGTGGGTGGCGAGGGCCGGAAGGAGCGTCATGCCGCCGCTGTGCCGCACGAGGCGGACGAGCGTCTCCAGGGACCCGCTCTCGAACTGGGCAGTTCCCGAAGAGGGGGGCGAAGAGGTGCCGCACACCTCGAGGACCTGATCGCGGAAGCAGTGCCCCTCGCTGAGGAGCCAGAGGTCGTCGATCGAGAGATCGGACGGCGTCAGGGCATCACGGTCGGCAAGCCGGTGCGTGGGGGCGACGTACCCTACGAACGGCTCCGTGAAGAGAGGGTGTTCGTAGAGCGCGGGCCCGGCTTCGTCCGTGGCGATAAGGGCAGCGTCGAGGGTGTCGGCCTCTACGGCGTCGAGCAATTCGGCCGTGGGCCACTCGCGCAGCACTAGGGTGAGGTCCGGATACGCCTCCTCCATCGCCGGCAGGACGAGTGGGAGAAGGTAGGGCGACAGAGTGGGGAGCAGGCCGAGACGCAAGGTGCCCGTAACGTGGTCTTCCGCTTCGGCCGCCAGCATCTGGAGGCGGTCGCGCTCCGCCAGAACCGTGCGGGCCTGCTCGATGAGCCGTTCCCCCGTCCCCGTAGGCACGACCGGCTGGTGGCTCCGGTCGACGAGCTCCACCCCAAGCTCCTCTTCGAGCCTGCGAAGCTGCGTGCTCAGGGTAGGCTGTGAGACCTCACACGCCGCGGCGGCGTCGCCAAAGTGGCGGTGGGTGTCGAGGGCCACGAGATACCGTAGCTGCACCAGCGTCATCGGAGACCCTTGGCTCTTTGATCGAAGAAAGCTATCAAGAACATAGACATGATCAATTTGAATAATCAGCTCGGAGTACCTACTTTTACGGTTGTCACGTGATCCTCTACAGCAACACCTCTTTTCAGTCTATGTCGCAAGAACACCCAGCGGAGAGCACGAACGGAACGAACGGTTGCCCGGTGATGCACAACGGATCGGAGGAGAAGCGGGCGAGCACGCCCGAGGTGAGCCGACAGTGGTGGCCGAGCAGCCTGGACATCGGGATCCTGGACCAGAATGCACAGGACGTCGGTCCCTGGACCGGGGACTTCGACTACGCGGACGCCTTTCAGCAACTCGACTACGAGGCCCTGAAGGCCGACATCGAAGAGGTGATGACGACCTCGCAGGAGTGGTGGCCCGCCGACTATGGGCACTACGGGCCGCTCTTCATTCGGATGGCGTGGCATGCCGCAGGCACGTATCGCACCACCGACGGCCGGGGCGGCGCGTCCGGCGGCCGGCAGCGTCTGGCTCCCCTCAACAGCTGGCCCGACAACGCAAATCTCGATAAGGCGCGTCGGCTGCTCTGGCCGGTGAAACAGAAGTACGGCCGCAAAATCTCTTGGGCAGACCTGATGGTCCTGGCCGGCAACGTGGCCATGGAATCGATGGGCTTCGAGACGTTTGGCTTCGGCGGCGGACGGGAAGACGACTACAAGCCCGACGGATCCATCGACTGGGGGCCC
>CAZSBW010000097.1:0-8752 GCA_964604815.1 uncultured Salinivenus sp.
AAGAGCGCACCGGCGGTCTCGGCGACGGGACCGGCCAGGCAAACCCCACGGGGTGTAAGGCCAAGCAGCACCGTTCCGGCCCGGTCGGAAACGAGACCGCGTTGGAAAAGGTGGCCCGCCAATTGCGACCGACGCGAGCGTCGGCGCACGGTGCAGGTAGGCCGCTCGAAGCGACCGGCGACGGTCGTTCCAGATAGATGATGACCTCCCCGCCGCCGGCGCAACGTCGGCACGGGCAGACCGAATTCGGCTTACAGGAACGTGCGTCCTCGCTTCTACACGACCGGCAGCCTCCTACCGGGGGCTGCCGTTCGTCTTTGCGTGGAAAAAAGGAAAGGCGAAGCGCCCGCCACGACGCTCCCCTCAGAAGCTGTTTGGTGGATGGATTCGAAGCCGAGACACAGTGGGCGAAGTGCCAGAAAGGCGCTCAAGTGAGTCCCTGTAGCGGCGCTACCGGGCGAACGCAGAAGCCTTTCTGCACGAGATCCACGAAGTCGCAGGTCGAAGACAATCCGCCAAACAGCTTCTCAACGCACCAAAAAAGGTCAGCGCGTGCAGCGCCGGACAAAACCGGTCAGTTGCCTCCGCCTCCAGACTGCGGTGCGGGCGTTGGGGTGCCGCCCTGCTGCTGTCCCCCGCCCTGCTGGGGCAAGGGGGCAGCGTCTCCGCCTTGAGGCTGCGGCTGGCCTTGCTGCTCCTGGGTCTCTCGCGCCCGATTCTGGATGACGCTCTCCTGCTCCTGATCGCCCCCAATGAAGAAGTTGCTGACGACGCAGAGGGTAATAAAGATGGCCCCGAGCGTCCACGTGGCCTTCTCAAGCGTGTCTGGGGCCTGACGCGTGCCCAGCACCTGACGCGCCGCCCCGCCCTGTGCAATACCGGCCAGCCCGCCGCCCTGACCACTCTGCAGGAGAATTACCAGAATGAGAACCGCGGCGATCAGGGCGATAAACGCAACCATCATCGAAAACAACATAACGCGACCGTCCACTTATTGAAGTCAGTACTCGAAAGACGCCGGGATGTCCCCCTCGTCACTAATCTACGACGCATCCGGTCGTTCGTTCACGTACGCCGCGGCATACACCAGCGCCGTGATGGTCTTCATGTCCTTGATTTCTCCTTCGCGCGCCCGGCGCACAGCCTCGTCGAGCTCCATCTCAACGACCTCGACGAACTCGCCCGCGGCCAAATCCTGTTCGCTCTGCTCCAGCCCGTAGGCCGCAAACACGTGAATGAGCTCGTTGCTGTACCCGATGCACGGGTACGCCGCCCCAATCGATGCGAAGCGGTCGGCCCGCCAGCCGGTCTCTTCTTCCAACTCCCGCGCCGCCACGTCCGCTGGATCTTCGTCGGGCTCGTCGAGCTTGCCGGCCGGGACCTCCAAAAATGTGCGCCGGGGCGGGTACCGAAACTGTCGCACCAGGAGCGTGCGCCCGTCCTCAAAAATCGGCACGATGGCCGAGGCCCCCGGATGATCGATCCACTCCCGAGCCGACGTGTTGCCGTCCGGCAAACGCACCTCGTCGCGAAAGGCTGTAAGCAATGAGCCGTCGACGAGCTGCTCGGTCGAAAGCTGGGATTCGGCAAGATCAGTCATCGCAAAGGCATGTCGTTACCGTAAAACCGTGGCACGGAACGTGAGCCGTCCCGGCGTGCTCCCCCTCTGTCCGTTTTTCACACGTCCGAAGGCCGGCCTCCTACGCTGCTTGCCTCAGCATTACGGCGTTGACGGCCGCAATGCCGGCCGTCTCGGCCCGGAGACGCCGCGCGCCCAGCGACACCGGCGTGCAGCCGGCCGCCCGGGCGTGCTCCACTTCTGCCGTCGCGAATCCGCCCTCCGGCCCCACCAGCACGAAGACTGCCTCGCCCTCCTCGACGCCGTCGAGCCCCCGAAGCAGCGGCACGCTTTCCCTTCCTCCGTGACAGAGGAGCCGCGTGTCGGCGTCCACTGCCTCGAGCGCCGCATCGAGCGACTGCGGCTCCGCCAGCTCCGGAAGGCAGCTGCGACGACACTGCTTGAGGGCGGCGACCATGACGTTGCGCGTGCGTCCGAGCCGCACGGTGTCGGTCTCCGTATGCGCCGTATGCAGGGGCACAATTCGGCTCACCCCCAGCTCCACGGCCTTCTCCACAAAGGTCTCGAACCGCGACCGCTTCCTGAGCACCCCAACGCCCACCGTCAGATGCACGTCGGGCTCCCCGACCTCGCGGCGCGTCTCGCGGACCGTTCCCACCACCTGCTCCGGCGTGAGGTGGTCGATCCGCACCCGGTGCCATCCGCCCTCCCCGTCCACCACCACAATCTCGTCCCCCTGCTGCGCCCGAAGCACCGAACGGACGTGGTTGGCCTCGTCCCCGGGCAACACGACGCGCCGATTGCGAAAGGCAGAAGGAGGAGCGTAGAAGTTGGTCGTCATATCAATCCGGTGCAGTCTTAAGCAGGTTCTTCGGAAAGGGCTCATCCCGGGCGAAGGGCAGCGGCGTCAAGCCCCCCCGAACATGGCGATCGTGATCGCCGCGATCGTGATCGCCAGTGAGGACGGGCTCTCGGGGTAATTCTCTCTGACTGCGGCAACGCCGATCGCAGGGGGACCGCTTCTCTTACAACTGCTCGTTCCGCCGGAGGCGAAGACCGTTGGCTCCCAGCGAGACCGATTGACTGTGCACCGGGCAAACGCATCCAGACGCGGAAAGAGCGGCCAAATCGACGAAGCAGACCCGCTACAATCCCAGAGAGAGCCCAAGATGAAGGCGGCCGTCGGCCGGCGTGGCAACCTCCGGATTGAGGGCGTAGGTGGTGGTGATGAGGCCGATGTCCGTCTGAATCTGAGCGCCGAGGCCGTAGCCCGGACGCCACTCCCGCGTGGCCGGCGCCGGTCCCAGCTCGGGCCGGGCCACGTACCCCAGGTCGCCGAACGCGTAGGCGTAGGAGCGCCGATCGAGCTGAACCCGGTACTCGACGAGTCCTCGCAGGATGACATTGCCGAGAAACCGGTCCTCGTCGTAGCCCCGAAGCGACTGGGCCCCGCCGAACCGAAACAGATCGCTTCGATCATAGTCCCGACTGCGCAGCACCGACCCGTCTCCGCCCACCACCAAGACCTGCCGGTCGAAGAGCGGCACGAACGCGCGGACTGTGCTCCGAAAGCGGTCCTGTCGAGACGACTCTCGCTGCCGCGTCGTGTCGCCCTCCGCCGTGACCCGCTGGAACGCGCGGCGTTTCCGTCCCTGCTCGACCTGCACGTTCACCCGCACCCCCCGACGGGGATTCACCGGCCGGTCGATTGATTCGTACCGGATGCCGAGGCCGTAAAAGAACGTTCGGCTTCGGGGAACGCGCTGGCGTCCATCACGGAGGCGTGCCCCTGCCTGTCCCGGTGTGACCACCTCTCGACTGAAACTGCCGGTCAGTTCGAAGGCCGCTCCGAACTGGTACCCGGCGTCGAGCCCGTAGCTGCGCTTGCCATACGTGGAATCCCGCTGCTCACCTTCGAACTGTCCCGTGAGGCGAAACGGAAGCCCAAAAATGTACGGGTCCGAGATCGACAAGTCGAAGATGCTGGCCTGGCCCGGTCGGCGGTCGAGCGTAAGGTCCAGCCGGCGCCCCCCTCCAAAAAGGTGCTCCAGCAGCAGGCGCCCACTGCCCACCAGCTGTCCCTCCCCGCGGGGGGGGGACGGGGGAAGGTACCCGAGCGCCAGATCGAACGCACCCGGCGGCGCCTCCTCAATTGGAACCTGGATGATTGCCCCTCCATCGGGAGTTACTCGTAGGGTAGGAACACCCACCGATTCGAGAAACGGACTCTCCCGAAGCGACTTCCGAATGGCATCGGGATCGTAGTTTGTAAGCGGCGCCCCCCTCTTGAGACCGGCCAATCGGGCGAGAAGCCCCGGTGAGGTGCGCGCGTCATCGGAGACGTCCATGCGCTTAAACCAGAGGGACGGCCCCTCGTCTATTTGCAGCGTAAGCTGCAGGCGCGGGGGCGACGCGGTGTCGATCTTTGTCTCTGTGACGCGAATCTGGGCGAGCGGGTGCCCCGCGTTCTCGTACCGATCCAGGAGCGCCTGCACGTCGGCCTCGAACCGTTTGGGATCGAAGGGCGCTCCCTCCTGCGTGTCCATGAGGCGCCGAACCTCCGAGGCCGAGACGGACGCCGCCCCCTGAATGTGCAACCGCCCCACGTCCACCTGCGGCCCTCGCCGCCCGTGCAGACGAACCGTGGAGGAAGAACCAGTCGTGTCAACGACCGTCGAGTCGAGCTGGGCGTAGTAGTACCCGTCGCGCCGGAGCTCCTCAACGAGACGACGTCCTACGGCGCGGACGCTGTCGAGGGACGCGGTGGACACCGACGCCGGCCAGTCGACGTGCTCGCCGTCGAGCACGAGGACCCAGTTCAACGTCTGGGGGGACCGGGCGGTCGAATGGTCCGATTGGGCATACACGGCTGGGCCAAGACTGATTTTGAACAGGCCCACCACAGCGAGCAACACAGCGCGTGCGGCTGGGTATAGCACGGCTGAGTACAGCACCCGTCGCTTCCCCTCCATCGTGAGTCTGCTTCCTGGCCACATGTCCCGATACTGGCTCGTCGTCGCAATACTTCTGGGCGTCCTCGTGGTCCTGGGCCTCGCACCTCCACCTGCGACCCCGGGTTCACTCGAACCCAGTTCGACACTACGAGTTGCACCGTCCGCCGCACCGCCCCCTCCGTCCGACACCCTCCGCTCCTCCTCCCCCGTCGGCACCCCGCTCCTCCTCTCCCTCCCCGCCACGCTCAACGACGTCCCCGTCACGCGCTACACGATTCTCCGGGGCCCGTCGCTCAGCGGCGTGGCCGGACAGTCCTTCACCTGGATTCCGCGCGACATCGATCCCGGCACCTACGACGTCCAGCTCCGCGCCCACCACCCCAACGCCGAGCCGGACACGCTCGTGCTCCGGATCGACATCGAATCATAGCTCGACCGGCTCTGCGCCCCCACAGGCTCATTTCCTCATTTTTGCATTTCAAGTCCGGTCGCGCCGTTAGATTGCACATGTGCTTCACCAACCGCATCCCGGCCTCCGAGTAGACTGCCGGGGCTGTTCGAGGCAGGCCGGACACCCGGCGACAATGGTCCCACCCGAACGCACCTACGCACCCCGAGCAGAGAACGCGTCAGTCTTCTGCGTCATCCTCATCTCTCCCCTGTGTCCCTCGAAGACGAATCGCCGACCGATCGACAGCGCCGCGCCTTCCGCCAGGATTTACTCGACTGGTACGATGCGAACAAGCGATCGATGCCCTGGCGCGAGACGGACGATCCCTACCGCATCTGGGTCGCGGAGATTATGCTCCAGCAAACCCGGGTCGACACGGTGCGGGACTACTATTCCCGCTTCCTAAAAGCCTTTCCGACCGTCGAGGCCCTCGCCGCGGCCGAGCGCGACGCTGTGCTCAAGCAGTGGGAAGGCCTCGGTTTCTACGCCCGGGCCCGCCACCTGCACGAGGCGGCTCAGCACGTCGTCGACGAGCACGACGGGACGGTGCCCGACACGATGGACGAGATTCGCGAGCTCAAAGGCGTGGGGCCGTACACCGCCGCCGCGGTCTTGTCCATCGCCTATCAGAAGCCACATGCGGTCCTCGACGGCAACGTCAAGCGCGTGCTCACGCGGGTGTTCGCCATTGAAGAGGACGCAACCACGACCGCCACCGAGCGCGAGCTGCGCCGCCTCGCCAACGACCTGCTCGACCCAGATCGGCCCGGCGACTTCAATCAGGCGATGATGGAGCTGGGGGCGCTCGTGTGCACGCCGAGCACCCCGCTCTGCGACCGGTGCCCGCTCCAGACCGTGTGCCGCGCCCACGAGGCCGGGACGGAAGAAGACTATCCCGTGACGCCCGAGTCGGAGCCGGTGCCCCATCACGACATCGCCGTGGGGCTTGTCTTCGACGACGACGGGAGTCAGATTCTCATCCAGCGCCGGCCGGACGAGGGCCTGCTCGGGGGGCTCTGGGAATTCCCGGGGGGTAAGCAGGAGAACGGCGAATCGATGGAGGCGGCCTGCCGCCGGGAAATGAAGGAAGAACTCGGCATCACCGTGGGCGTGGACGATCACTTCTACACCCTCTCACACGCGTATTCCCACTTCAAAATCACCCTCCATGCCTTCCGATGCCGCATCGACGCTGGCACGCCGGAGGCACGGGAAGACCAACCCTTCAAGTGGGTCGGGCTCGACGAACTCGACGACTATGCCTTTCCGCGCGCCAACCGCCGTCTCATCGAAGAACTGGAGCGGCGCCAGACCGAACCGTCTCTCTTTGATTCGCCTCCTCCCCACAACGCCTCGTAGAAGTTCCTTGCAGGCGCATCGTACCCAGCGCTATGCCTCCTGTCCGAAAAACGAGGCCCCGATGATTCCACCAATCATTCCGAGGAATGCGTAGAGAAAGAGCCCACAGCCCATGACTGCCGCAATAAACCACGTGGATTCGAGAAGCTGGCGCATCATTTCAATCTGCTGTTCGGGACTCCCCATCTCTCGCATCCGCCGGACGCCTTCTCGCGCGGCTTCGTCCCAGCCCGGCTGCACCCCGATCATCGTCAGAACGGCCCCGATCGCCCCATTCACCACCGCCGCGACGACCGCAGTTGCGGCCCCAAGTCCAGCTCCTGCTTTTCCTCCGACAGCGACAGACTGGTCTTGGGCGTAGGACCTCACCACGGCCCCCCCTGCAATGAGAATAATGAGGGCGTTCACGCACACTCCCACGTACGGGAGACTTCCAACGAGGACGAGCAGCGCGCCGGCAATGCCCCCAACGAAAACGATAGCAGAACCTTTATCGGACACGATTGGAATACGAGTAAATCAAAGAATCGAACGGATGAGGAGACGCCAACATAGCCGTCACGCTCCTTAACTGAAAGACACCTGCTCAGGAAACAGGGTGATCGTACGTTAAAAATTTTCTGTCGAGGGGGGACGGCTCATCGGCCGCCGATGGGGCACACTGCCGGACAAGCGAGGGGGAGTACCTCCCGATTCCTGTCGGGGAAGGCGAATGAAAGAGGAGCACGCGGTCGCGCTGCTTCAATAGAGCGCGCATACGAACCCACAGCTTCAAGAGGCAATCGCCGCGGCTTACTGATACGTGAATGAGTTCCTGAAGACGATTCCGACCGATAGCATACCACGGTCCTGGAGATCTAGATCTCCTTGCGCACGGAGAATGTGGTTTACCTACCCGTGCACGGATCAGTGGGAGGAAGAGACCGACTGCTGCGGCGCACTTTTGCGTCCCGTTCGTTCAGGGGAGGCGTTTGATCGGAGGAGTCCCACACCAGTCAGGAGACCGGCAACAATGCCCAGAAGCCCACCGGTGAGAAATCGACTGACGGGCACGTTGGGCCAGAGGCCGAGGATCGGGCCAATCCAGTCGAGTCCAGTGATCGCAGTCGCCCCTCCCAGCACTGGAAGCGCACGGCGCAAAAGGCCCTGTCGCAACGGCCACAACACGGGCGTCCCCGCAGCCCCAACCACGACCCCGAGGTAAATGCCCGTGCAGCGATCGCACAGAGCGATTTGAATTTCTCCGATATGCGGCGTCCGTACCGACATCTGGTGGCACACGGGCGCATAGGCGTGCATTACGACAGCGTCCCACGGGGACGAAAGGAACGGCGGGGAAAGCGCGAGCCCAAACACTGCCGCTGCGGCCCCCACGAGACCCATCCAGGCGTACAGACGCCCGCGATTCCGGAAAAAGGGAGTCATAGCGGGGAGCGTTGATCGATCAAGCGAGTCCAGCACGCAAGTTTAATCTCCTGCACGGCTTCACACATCTTTTCCGCGTAGAGGTTCAAATGGGCCCGTCAGCCCGTGTCGCTAAACGATCTTCACTGAGAACCGGGCTCGAATCGGAAACAAAGACGGGGAGGCCATGTTGACTGGAGTGACGTTGTTATCACTCACCATCGGCGAGTGATAACAACAGTGAATCCGCACATCAATCAAAAGTCATCACGCACGAACTATGACGAGCATTAAACCTCTCGGCGACCGCGTCGTCGTCCAGCCGAAGCCGGCTGATGATAAGACCGATAGTGGTCTTTACATTCCGGATTCGGCAAAGGAGAAGCCGCAGAAGGGAACCGTGAAGTCTGTCGGGCCCGGCCGTGTCGAAGACGGTACTCAGATCGACATGACGGTCGAAGAGGGCCAGGAGGTCCTCTACGGAAAATACGCTGGGACCGAGGTGACGCTTGATGGGGACGAGTACCTCATCATGCGCGAGAGCGACATCTTCGGCATCATCGAAGAGTAACGCTTCTCCCGCGACGACAGCGGTTGCGGATCTCACATACTGTACGTTAATCCCGAAATGAACCAACCAGAACCAATTAACCATGGCCAAACAGATTAAGTTTGACACCGATGCACGGAACGCCCTCCAGGATGGTGTGGAGCAGATGGCGCGTGCCGTGAAGGTGACGCTCGGCCCCAAGGGCCGGAACGTCGTGCTGGAGAAGTCCTTCGGCGCGCCGACGATTACGAAAGACGGAGTGACCGTAGCAAAGGAGATTGAACTCGAGGAGCGCCTGCCCAACATTGGCGCGCAGGTGTTGAAAGAAGCCGCGTCGAAGACGAACGACGACGCTGGTGACGGCACCACCACCGCAACGGTGCTGGCGCAATCGATTATCGACGCCGGCCTGAAGAGCGTGACGTCCGGCGCGAACCCGATGGACGTGAAGCGCG
>CAZSBW010000098.1:0-8694 GCA_964604815.1 uncultured Salinivenus sp.
GCGAAGCGCAACAACTGCGGCACGGCGCTGGAGATTGCCCGCACGGCCCGCGACATGCTGGGCGGCAACGGCATCACGGGGGAGTACCGCGTGATCCACCACATGGTCAACCTCGAAAGCGTGAACACCTACGAGGGCACCTACGACATCCACGGCCTCATCCTGGGTCGCGAGATCACGGGCATTCAGTCGTTCGTTCCGCTGGGCAATCCCGGGAGCAATGGAGAGATGGAAGCGGCGGAGGAGCGGGAGACGGCAACTGCTGAATAGAAAGATGGAGTTGGGGGCTCGTATGTTTATCTATTCCCTGCTTGTCTGCTCTATTTTCCCTGCTGTCCGTGAAGCGTGAAGAGTGATGCGTGAGAGGACGGTTGCCCTACGATCACGTTTTCACGCATCACGTTTCACGCGTCGAGGAAGTTCGTGCGGATGTTGCCCGGCTCCACCACCTTCACCTGGATGCCGAGGGGCCGCAGTTCGTACTGCAGCGACTCGGAGAAGCCCCCCAGCGCCCACTGCGACGTGTTGTAGAGGCTCTGCATGGGCATCCCCATTCGCCCCACGCCGGAGGAGGTGCCGGTAATCAGGACGGTGTTCATGGGGAGGTAGGGCAATTGCATGTTAGAGCGCTGGTTGGCTTTTCGGAATGACGAAGCAGGGGACCCCATCAATGCACAGATCAGCTGGCAGCCTCTACGGAAACAACTTCACACCATTGGACGGGCGCATGGACAACGTGCAGGGGCACGCCGGTCCTGCGAGAAAAAACGGCTGGGGAAGAGGGCCCCCGGAGGGACTGTGGTGGGGGGCGTGAGAGAATACCCGGACGAGCTGCCGAGGGAGACCGAACCGGGATGGCGACGACCGTTTGCTCGCAACCGGGAACACTGTGCGGCGACCCGTCGCGACAGAAGCGTCATTCCGGAGGAGAAGGCGGAGCCGCTTCCGATTCGATCGCTTCGTCGGGGGCTACGTCGGCCGTGAGGGGGGCACACCAGAGCACGCCTTGCGGCAGGAGGGTCAGGTCGGAGGCCGGACCGAAGTGGTCGCGGAGGCGCGCGTAAAGGTCAGCGATGCCGGAGCCGCGGCGGAGCACCGTGTTGGGGTCGGTGGTGTCGAAGCCCGGGCCGGTATCGAGGACGGCGAGGCACAGCTGCTCACCGTCGTAGCGGCCCGTGATGGTAATGGTGCAGGTCTCGTCGAGCTTCCCGGCGCCGTGCTGGACGGCGTTTTCGAGAAGCGGAAGGAGGGTGAGGGGGGGCACGGGGACTGACAGCAGCGAATCGGGCACGTCGAAGCCGACCTCCAGGGCGTCCCCGTACTGCCGTTGAGCGAGCTCGACGTACCAGAGAGCGGCCTCCAGCTCGTCGGCCAGGGGGAGGGGATCGCTGGTGCCGGCATTCTGTCGGTACTGGAGGAGGGAGCGAAGGCGGTTCAAGAGGGTCTTGGCCTCTTCGGCGTCTTCCTCGATGAGCCGGGGAGCTGCGTCGAGTGTGTCGAAGAGAACAGGGGGAGGCGTTTCAGTGCGAAGACGCCGCATGCGGGCCTCCCAGCCTTCGGCGTGGTCCTGGCGGTCGTGGCGATGGTAGGTCTGCAGTGCCAAGAAGCCCACGCCGCCCGCCACGCCGAGGGCTGCCAGCGCGCCTGCGCCCAACAGGATTAACCACGGAGTAGCGAAGTTGGGGCTGAGCACGGCCTTCAGCGTTGCCGTCAGGCCGACGAAAACGATCAGGGCACTGGCGCCGGTGACAAGGGCGTGGTACGAGACGGCCCGAATCGAGCGCGGCGGCACGAAGGCTTCCATGCCGAGGCGCGCGAGGCGGACGGTGGCGTCGAGCAGGGCCACGTAGAGAATGCCCACGAGGATGCTGTTGCCCACGACGACCGGCGACAACGTCATGGACGAAAAGCCCCCTCGTCCGGTCGCGTACACGCCCAGTCCGGCCAGAGCGCCCAGCACCAGCACAACTCCGGCCCGGCGCAGGCCATCGACGATGGAAGACACCAAAGACGACATAACACCACTCGAATCAATCCACAGAATTGTGTCCCTCCAACATAGGCACACGAGCCCGATGCGTTCGGACGGTCGCGCTGCCCCATTCGAAGATGCTGATCGTCTCCAGAGGCAGGACTGCGAGCTTCCCCTCGCTGCGGACGGATTGACGGCCGTCTACGAGGAGACCCACGAGAGCGGGTTCTACTACGGGGCGGAAGGGCCGGCGGGTCTAATACCAACTACGCAGGATCGTCGTGCACTTTGCGAGTGGCTCTGTATTTGGCTGAGCTGCTGGGTTCTATCGGAGAAGATCCCGCATCTGGGAAGCCAAGCTTCCCTTGTGCGGGATGGACCAGAAGCAGACGGAGGCGTCCTCATCGCAGGAGGGTGCCCGATAGATGCACAATGATCTTCGGCAATCGGTATAACCGTCTCGACCTTCTACGACCTGGAAACGGGCGAGGCAAAGGTGTTCGCACAGTCGGAGAGCGGAGCAACGGTGATCCCCTACGGGCGGAAGGGGCGAGGCTCGATTTTGGTGCAGTCCAACGAGAAAACAGATCCCGACAGCATACACATCCCGTTCCTTGCTTACTGATCCGTGCACGGGTAGTTAAACAATATTCTCCGTGTGAGGAAGGAGATCTCGGATCTCCAAGACCGTGTTGTGTTATCAGCGGAGATCGTCTTTAAGAACCCATTCACGTATCAGTAATCGTGCAAGGTTACAAGTCTGCCCGGCAAACGCGGTTGCCTTCCCCGTCGTGAGGACACAGCGGGGAATAACTCGCCAATTTTCCCCGAGACCTTGAAAGGGGGGCGCTTTACCCGCAAGCGTGCGGAGACGTGCTCGTTCAGGCCGCCGCTCCCGCCTTCGGCCGAATCAAAATCCAGGGTCGTTCCGCCCGGTCCAGCAGCATTCGCACGTCCACGAGGGTGGGGCGCAATCGATAGGTGAACGTGTAGGAGAAGGTCGTGTCCAGGGTGCCGTTTGCGAGTCCCCGCTCGAAGCAGTCCTGGAAGAGCCGGTTGCGCGTACAGGGCGCCACGTCCTCAAAAAATGAACGGCCGATCGTTTCCGACGCCGATCGGCCGGAGAAGTGCTCCTCAAATTGATTGTAGAACCGAACCACGCCGCCCTCGTCGAGCCGGATGATGCCGAAGGGGGCGCGGTCCAGGGTACCCAACGACGCCTGATGGAGCGTGGCGGCAAGGTCATCGTCGTAGAATGCAGCTTCCACCAGAGAAGGAGACGATGCGTCGTCCCGGTCGGGCGACAGCAACCGGTGGTTGGTCATGAGGACGTTGTTGGATCCGAGAAGGGAGGACGGGAGCGGCTCGGCCGAAGGAAAGATCCCAGACCGTCAGCTACTTGAGAGAAAACGCATTGCGAGCGGGGAGAGCCCCCTCAGTGCGGAGTTTCGAGAACGTGCGCACGGGGCAGAAGGCAGTCGTATTTTGTCGGATCAGTGTTCGCAGGTTTTCGTCGCGCACCCGATCGGTTTGTACGGCCCCACTAATGACAGTAACGGTCCACTTCCCGACCGGTTGCGAAAACCAGTGGTCCGTTTCGTAGTGTGCGAGGACGCCCGCCCGCCGATACCGTTCGAGCGAAATGAGGGAGGCGGCTCGGCGCGTGCCCTCGTTGGAATGCGACTGGAAGCGCTCGCGGGCGGTGTCTTTGCCCCAGCTCATCCACATGAACAGGAGGGCCGTGTGAATGAGGTAGAGACGTCCCCGTCGCTCGATCGGGGTTGTGGCTGCTGAACCAAAGGTCGAGATGCCCTCCTGATAGTATTGGAAAGCTTCATTGGGTAAGCGGCCCAGCCACTCCGAGGGGAGGTCGCTCCTGGAGGGGGAGCTTCGATCTACGAGCTTCGCAAACTCGGCCGCGTAGATGTCAAGTTCCTTGGTCCCCTTTCCAGAGAGTGCTTTTGCACGCACGGTGTTCTCCGAGGTAGACATGGCGTGAGACGTAGACATGATTCGTGTGGAATGTTGAGCGGGTCTGAACGAAGCTCGAATAACCTTCTGCGTCGGCACGGACAAAGAGTCACAAAATTGATGCGACGCTTTCCGCTACGAAGTCCACGAGTCACGTCGCCCGTAATTAAAAGGGCCGAAACGGGCGGATCTGGTCCTTAGCCCGGAAAACCCAGGGGATAATAGAGTGTTTTCGAGACGAGGCAGGGAACTATTGATCAGCGAGTAGTTTACGTTAGCGTTGAGATTGGTGCTTTTCTGCAACATTTGGGTACGATTCTACCACCCCCGTTACATAATTATCGTTTTCCTTAAAGGGAAGTCCAGCCCAGCGCCGTCTTTTGGGGGTTTGGGGGACTGGTGCGACAATTGCAGGTTCAGGGAAACACATGATCGGATATCGCGCCGAGCAGATGATCGTCGACCAGATTCCATTATGGACTGGCCCTGGTCTCTGCCTGCCTCGCAGTGAGGCTCAAACGGCCTCGTTGTGGCAGAACACTCGATATCGTTCGAAGCGGCTATCACCATCCTCTTATTCAAAGATCAGAACGTTGAGCTATGGCTACGCAAACACAGGATATTCAAGACTCACTGCAAGACCTCTCGAACATTGACGGTGCGGTTGGAGCTGCGATCGTCGACTATGAGAATGGCATGACCCTCGGGACCATTGGTGGGGGCTCCCTTGACATGGAGTTGGCCGGCTCGGGCAATACAGAGGTCGTTCGGTCGAAGAAAAACATTATTCACGATCTCGGCCTCGATGAGGAGATTGAGGACATTCTGATTTCCCTGGACAGCCAGTATCACCTAATTCGAATGTGCCAGGATCACAAGAATGTCTTTATCTACTTGGCCATCGATCGGGATCAGGGCAATCTCGGTCTCGCCCGTCGGTCGATTGACAAAATCGATGAGAACCTGAAGTTGGAGTAGGGGCTTGAGAAGCTGTTTGGCGGACGTTCTGTGACCTACGACTTCGTGGATCTCGTGCAAAATGGCTTCTACACTCGCCCGGTAGCTCCACTACAGGGACTCATTTGAGCGCCATTTAGCAGCTTCGTCCACTGTGTCTCGGTTGAACATCAATCCACCAAACAGCTTCTGATTCCCGCATCAGCTTCTGAGGCGTACGTAGAGTCGTTCGATGCACCGGGGAGAGAACGAAGGAAGGGCCGGTTCTCACCGGCCCGGGTCTTCCCCGTGCGTTGTGCACCTCCTGTCTTTGGTGTAGAAGACCGCCGTCATTTCTGCTCATCAGTCTCATCTGTTCATGATTAAGGTTATTCCGGTTATCAACAACAAAGGCGGGGTCGGCAAGACGACGACCACCGTCAACCTCGCCGCGGGGCTCGGACGGACGGGGCGTCGCGTGCTCGTGATCGATCTGGACAGCCAGGGATCCGCCTCGTTTGCGCTGGGCATTGGACGAGACGAACTCGAGCCCTCCACCGCGGCGGTCCTGTTTGGCGAAGAGAAGGCGTCGGAGGTCGTGCGACCGACGAACACGAAGAATGTAGACGTGCTCACCGGATCGCTGCGGCTGGCCGACATGGACACGAAGCTTTCGTCGGTAGAGGGCCGCGAAGAGCGACTCGATAGGAGTCTATCCGGCGTCAAGGAGCGATATGATACGATTCTCATCGACTGCGCGCCCTCCACGTCGCTTCTCACCATCAATGCCCTGGTAGCGGCCGATGCCTTCATTATCCCCGTTGCGCCGTCGTACCTGTCGCTGGAGGGGGTGGTGAGCCTCGGGGAGGTCGTCAAAAACGTGCGCATGAGCCTCGGAGAGGCCGCGCCGGTGCTGGGTGTGCTTCTCACCATGGTCAAGCGCGACGACAAGCAGACCCGCGCGATTATTGGTGAGGTGCGCAATCACTACGGCGGGAAGGTGTTCGACACCGAAATTCGGATGGATCAGGCTATTGAGAAGGCCCCCACGCTGGGCAAGTCGATCTTCGAATACGAACCGGAGTCGCAGGGGGCACGAGAGTATCAAGCGCTTGTCGAGGAAGTCGTCGACCGGCTCGACCGCTACGGCTCCGTGTACGGAACCGTTCGGGAAAAACAGTCGGAGCGCACCTGACTCCACGAATTTGTGCCAACGACGGCGTTTCTCATCCCTCACCCTTCCTTTTCAGAACTGAGCGCAACGATTTGCCATGAGCGACGACAGTGACTTTTTCGGTGATGTCTTTGAGGACCCAGAGGACGATCCGCTGCTGGGCGGCGAGGACGCGTCTGCCGAAAACAGGGCTTCCGATACGCCTGAGGACCAGGGGCCGCCGTCCTGGATGACGGACGACCCCCAGTCGAATGGGCGTCATAAGGACGGAGACGATGAGAGAGCAAAAGAAACCGGTCCAGAGCAGAAACAGATCGTGGTCGACCAGAGAGGAGAGAAGGGCGAGGGGATCGACGCCCTCAACCAGGCGGTGGGACAGGGGTGGCGGCTCGTGCGCATCTGCCTCGCTCGGCCCGACGGCGAACAGTCGGCCACGCCACGAGCCGCGAACCGGTTCGTGGCGATCCTCGAACAGGACCATCCGCAGTCGCTCTTCGACTTTGGCGCGGCGGCCTGATTGGAGCCGCACGAACCAAGAGCACGCTGTTCTTCGTATGCTGGGTGGAGTCAAAAATATTTTCTAAAGCATTCTAATAAGAAAAGTAAGCTACCGATGTCTACACTCGAAAACATCGACGCCGTTCTTGAGAACCTTGAAAATGCCATCCCGGGTCAGATTGAAGGGACCGTGATCGCATCCGGAGACGGATTCGTGATCACAGACACCCTTCCAGGAGACGGAGAGGCCGAAGAGATTGCGGCCATGGTGGCCACGACCATGGGGGTGACGAAGCGCATGGCCGATACCCTCCAGGCGGGGGCAGTGGAGGAGACCAGTATCAGCGGCGAGGACCGAAGCATCTTTTTGTATCGTGCCGGAGGGGAGGGTGTGCTGGGCGTAGTGGCAAAAGGGGACGCCAACGTGGGCATGATTCACCTGCAGGCCCGCGAGGCCGCGACGGAAATCGAGTCCATGCTTTCCTCGCCGTCCGCTGCGTCAGCGTAATTCGCCCTGTTGCCTTCGTGCCATGCCCCCACTCAAAATTGTCGTAACGGGGCCGGTTTGTGCCGGCAAAACCACTTTTATACACACCCTCACCGACGGTGATGTCGTGACCACTGAAGAAAAGACGACGGATGCCACTGAGAAGGAGACGACGACGGTGGGGCTGGAATATGGGCAAGTCAACGTTCAGGGACAGTCGACGCGTCTCTTTGGGACCCCCGGCCAAGAGCGGTTTGACTACCTCTGGGACATCGTGGCCGAAGGTGCGGACGGATGTGTGCTTCTCTGTCCATCCGACCGCCCCACGACGTTTGACCGGTCCCTGGAATTTGTTCGCGGGCTCGCTCGGGAAAACGATGTGTCCATTGTTGTGGGCCTTACTCGGTGCGACCTCGCCCTGGACGGGCCGACCGAGATTCGAGAACGACTCGCGCCGGCGGGCACGGAGGTGACCTGTCTCGACGCTCGCGATCCCGGGGACTGCCGGGCACTCCTTGCCGGTCTCGTGGCCGGTATTATCGAATAGAGGGCAAGTCTCCCGCTGGGGGGCGGACCAACTACTTACCGACTCAATACCTCGCACATAAAACCCCTTTTTGGAATCATGGAAGACTACGGCGAACGAAGCAGCTGGGACGTAAAAAACGAAGACATCCACGACGAGCTCGCGGAGATGATGGAGCTGAGCGCGGAGGAGAAAGACCTCCTCGTCGAGCTCCAGGATGCGGCCGAGACGCAGGCCGACGCCATGACCGACGACTTTTACGACCGGCTCATGGCCCACGACAATACGGCCGAATACTTTGAAGGCGAAGACATGGACGAGCGGCACGCCATGATCGCCGACTGGTTCGTGGAGCTCTTCAACGGCAGCTACGACGCGGACTACGTCGCGCAGCGGCTCAAAATTGGTCACATCCACGTCCGAATTGGGCTGCCGGTGCGGTATCCGCTCTCGATGATTGACGTCATCATGCAGCACGGCGAAAAAGTGGCCGGCGAAAGCAGCGATCCGGAGGCCGCGAAGGAGGCGTTTCAGAAGGTGATGTCTCTCGACATTGCGGTCTTCAATCAGGCCTACGAGGACCGTCAGCTCGAGCACCTGGCCGAGCTGGTGGGGGGCGAACGCCTGGCGCGTCGCCTGCTCGTGGGGACCTCGTGAGGAAGTGACGCAACCGAGCGGGACATCGCGTAGTGCTGTTCATCAACGGAACCAAATCGATTTATGGCAGACGTGCAGGCGTCGCTCGACGCGGCGATGGCAATCGATGGGGCTCTCGGCGTGGCTCTGGTTGACTACGAGTCCGGGGTGTGCCTGGGCTCGAAGGCCGGAGGGACCGTAGACATGGAGCTTGCCGGGGCGGCCGTTACGGAAATGATTCGGGCGAAGAAGAACGTTGTCGAGAACCTTGGGCTCGACGAGTCCATCGACGAGCTCATTTCGACGCTGGAGGGGCAGTATCACCTCGTCCAGTCCTTTGACCACCACGAGGGCCTCTTCTCGTACCTGGTTTTGGACAAGGAGGCGAGCAGCCTGCCCCTGGCCCGATCGCAGCTCCGCGCTGTTGGCCGCGACCTGGCGTTGGACGCCCGCCTAACGGAGTAACGACGCAGGCTGAAGAGTCGCATGTATGG
>CAZSBW010000099.1:0-8672 GCA_964604815.1 uncultured Salinivenus sp.
TCGCTACTACACCGACCGTTTCTACGACCAGAACGCAGCCCTCCTCCACCGCCGCCGGGCGGACGGGCACATCGTCGACGGCCACGGCGACCTGCGCCTCGAACACGTCCACCTGACCGACGAGGAGGTCCGCATTTACGACTGCATCGAGTTCAATGAGCGGTTCCGCCACCTGGACGTGGCAAACGACGTGGCGTTCCTGACGATGGACCTCGACTACAACGGGCGGACGGATCTCGCGAAGCGACTCGTGCGTCGCGTATCGGAGACCTTGGACGACCCCGACCTGGAACGGTTGATCGATTTCTACAAGTGCTATCGCGCCTACGTTCGGGGCAAGGTCGAAGGCATGCGGGCCGCCGAAGCGGAGGTGCCCCCTACCGAGCGAAGCCGCAGCCGAGTGCGGGCCCACCGCTACTATCAGTGGGCGCTCCGGTACGCGGTAGCAGGCACGGACCCGATGGTCGTGGTTGTATTTGGGCAGTCGGGAACGGGCAAGAGCACGCAGGCCGCGGCCCTGGCCCGGGCCCTTGGCTGGGCGCACCTCTCGTCCGACCGCGTGCGAAAGACCCGAGCCGGTGTCCCCCTTCATCAGCGCACCGACGACGCCATGAAGGAGCACCTCTACAGCTCCGAAATGAGCGAGGCCACCTACAAAACGCTACAGACGCGGGCTGTGCAGCGAGGGCACAATCACAGGGGCACCATTCTCGACGCCACGTACAGCAACCCCGACCGGCGCGAGGCCCTCCGCACCGCCCTCCGGGACGCGGAGATCCCCTACGCCTTCGTGGAGCTCACGGCCCCCGCCGACGTGCTCCGCAACCGGCTGGCCACCCGCGAGGCCGAAACGGCCGCCGCGTCCGACGCCCGGGCCGAAGACTTCGATTTGCTCAGCGCCCGCTACCAGCCGCCCACGGCCCTCGAAGATCCCCGGCACGTGCGCATCAACTCGGAAGAGAATCCCCAACAAACCACGCTTGCCGTCCTGAAGGCGCTCCTCCGCCTAAATGATTGACCTGATCATGAAAAGTGACGCGAGAGAACGTCCCTCCTCAACGATCATCATCACGATCAGAACCCTACCGAGAAAAGCCGTCTGTCGACGGACAAGGCTTCTTACGCGATCGCCAAATCCATCGCCGCCTCGCTGGAGACGACCTGCACACCCGCGTCATTCATCTCCTCCCAGGCCTGCGCCAAAGAGCCATCCTGGTCAATTCCACGCGTTGCGTCCTCAATCACGTACACGTCAAACCCCTCTCTGCGCCCGTCGACGGCCGACCACTTCACGCAAAAGTCGGTGGCCAGGCCGCAGAGGTAGAGCGTGTCGATGTCGCGCTCGCGCAGGTAGCCGGCCAAGCCCGTCGCCGTCTCGCCGTCATTCTCGTAGAAGGCCGAGTAGGAGTCGATCTCCGGCCGAAACCCCTTGCGGATGATGAGCTCGGAGTGGGTGGTGTCGAGGTCCGGATGAAAGTCGGCGCCCGCCGTGCCCTGCACGCAGTGATCGGGCCACAGCACCTGATCGCCGTACTCAACCTCGATCACGTCGTACGGGTCGTGCTCCGGGTGCGAAGAGGCAAACGACTGGTGCCCCTCCGGGTGCCAGTCCTGCGTCTGAATGACGTGGTCGAAGCGCTCAGCGAGGTCGTTCACGAGCGGCACAATCTCGTCGCCCTCCGGCACCTCAAGGGCCCCGCCCGGGCAAAAGTCGTTTTGCAAATCGACGATCAGCAACGCGTCCATGGTCGTCTCGGAAATTTTGTGGGTGAAGTACGCGATTGAGGACAAAAGTCCCCACAGCAGCATTCGGACAAACGCCCACATCTGGACGGTTGTTTGCGTCCCCGCGCCGGGATCATCGCAATCCATGCAGGGGTTCAAGATGCCCTTCGTTCCCTGACTGGACCCAACTCCATCGATGAGCACTTCCTCCTCGACCGCTGCCCCCGATGCTTCCGCGTCGCCGACCGACGTGGACGACGTCGTGACCCGGCTCCGGCGCCACGTCCCCGCCGTGCGACAGACCACCGCCGCCCAGCGCAAGAACAAGCTCCAGCGCCTGGCCGACGGCCTCCTCGCCCACCGCGACACGTTCGCCGAGGCCTTGGAGGCCGACTTCGGCAAGGCCCCGGTGGAGGTCGACCTCACCGAGATCAAGTCCGTGACGAAGGAGGCCGAGCACGCCATCGCCCGCCTCGACGACTGGATGGCCCCGGACCCGGTCTCTTCCCCGCTCCTCTTCACCGGCACCCGGTCGGAAATCCACTACGAGCCAAAGGGGGTGGCCCTCATCATGTCGCCCTGGAACTATCCCGTCAACCTGACCCTCGGGCCGCTGATCGGGGCCATCGCCGCGGGCAACTGCGCCGTCCTCAAGCCCTCCGAGCACACGCCCCACACGGCCGCTGCCCTGCAGGACTTCATCGGGGATCTCTACGACGACCGGGAGATCACCGTCGTCACCGGCGGGCCGGACGTGGCGCAGGCCCTCACCGCCCAGCCCTTCGATCACATTTACTTCACAGGGAGCCCGGCCATCGGGCGGCTCGTCATGAAGGCCGCGGCGGAGCACCTGACCTCCGTCACGCTGGAACTCGGGGGCAAGTCGCCCGCCGTCGTGGACGGCACCGCCGACCTTGACCGCGCGGCGGGCCGCATCGCCTGGAGCAAGTTCACGAACGCGGGGCAGACCTGCATCGCGCCCGACTACGTTCTCGTGGAGGAGCGAATCCACGACGCGCTCGTGGGGAGGCTCCGCGACACCATCCACCGCTTCTACGGCGCCACCACAGAAGCGCAACAGGAAAGTGAGGCCTACGCTCGCCTCGTCCACCGCGACCACTACGACGAAACGATGGCGCTGCTGACCGACGCCGTGGAGCACGGCGCCTCCGTCGCCGTCGGCGGCCAACACGACGCCGAGACGAACTACGTGGCGCCAACGGTTCTGACCGACGTTCCGCTCGACGCCCGGATCATGCAGGAGGAGATCTTCGGCCCCCTCCTCCCCGTCCGTTCCTACTCGTCGCTCAACGAGGCCGTGGACGTCATCAACGACCGGCCGGCTCCGCTTTCGATCTACGTCTTCACCGAGCGCGACCGGACCGTCGACACGATCCTACACCGCACCACGGCCGGTAGCACCTGCGTGAATGAGGGGTTTCTGCACTTCATCAACCCGAATCTGCCGTTCGGGGGGAAGGGCGAGAGCGGCATCGGGCGCGGGCACGGCCGCAGGAGCTTCCAGGAATTCTCCAACGAGCGCTCCGTCCTCCGCCGCTCCTACGGCTCGGACCTTCTCAAAACCCTGTACCCCCCATACGACCGCCTCACCACTCGCGTGGCGGACTGGGTGCTGCGGTACTTCTAAGAACGGCTCGTGCTATAGTGCAAAATATGTGTACCGCTTTGAAAGTAAGTTGCTTTCAGGAAAAACAGCACCTGCGTCGCTCTGAGCTTGACTCAGAGCCCATCTGACGATGGACGAAGCTTTTTCTCATTCGGCTGGATGGGCTCCCGGAGATCTCAGATCTCCCATCAAGTCTGGAGCGACGATGGTGGCTGTTTCTGGCGTTCGGAGACGGATGCACATACCGTTCACACGTAGCACAACGCGTTCTAAGACTCTGGTAGCGCTCAGATCAAACTGCCGATTCCGGAGGACGACAAGGAAAAACGCAAAATGGTTCA
Organism: uncultured Salinivenus sp.; assembly: GCA_964604815.1. Lineage (GTDB taxonomy): Bacteria > Bacteroidota > Rhodothermia > Rhodothermales > Salinibacteraceae > Salinibacter. Next base: position 3,694 of record CAZSBW010000099.1, read on the forward strand.
GCGTCACGAGACCAGATCGCCCACTACTCCGGCTCGTCTTCCAGATTTTCCAGGTCTGCGAGGTCCTGATGGCGACCACTTGCCCGCTTATTCTCACGAAGCTGATCCAATCCGATGAAGGCAACTTCCACTTGGTCGATCGCCACCTCGTGACGGTTTTCAAAGCTGGTCTCGAAGGTCACCCCATCAATGTCGGCCACGAGGTCAATGCGATTCGGCGGCCGCCCCAGCTGAACGACGGTCTCGGGTTCGAGGAAATCATCAGCGTCCAGATTGAGGCTGCCAAATCCGAACTCCTCAAGCGCCTTCAGTAAGTGCCCTACATTTCTCGATTCGGCTTCAACCCAAACGTCCAGGTCTTTCGTGTAACGTGGATGGCCGTGCAGGGCAACAGCGTACCCGCCAACCACGAGATATCGGACATTATTCTCGTTCAACAATCGAACAAACTCTTTGAAGTCGGGGCTGAGTGTCATCGGTCCAACCGTGGTATTCTCGGCGGATCTGTTCGAGGGCTTCCAGTCGCTCCTCCGGAGAACGGCCTCGCCAATACGTGGCGTCGGAGGGTTGATCGTGAAGCGATACCTTCCGGACGGTTCGTTCTACTTCTCCCATGACTCAGGAAGTGCATTCTTCTTCGGAGCTCATTCAGCATGCAAACCGGCCACCGTCGGGGATGCTCCCTGTCGCAGATCTCGTTCGGGACCTGGTGCATTCTCAGAGTCTGTTTCGGATCAGAAGTTCTCTGGGTCCTGGGTATGGCTCTTGCACCCTCCGAATGACGCTCGTAGCGTCGGTTCCGCCTCACTCAGTAAGATCTCTCTACTCTGGCAATCTGGGATTGCCTGCTGCACTTCGCTCGAAATGACCGTACCCAGAAGAGATTGCTTGAGACTGCACTACATCCCCCAACCCACAAGCCCCCACCACCACGAATACCAACATCCCAACACCGCACATACCAACACGAAGACTCACGGCGCCGCCGCCACCGACGCCGCCTCAAAGAAGGCATTCGTCGTTTCGAACACACCGCCGAAGAACACGCCCAACACGAGCAGCGCCACGGCGCACACCACGAGCGTGCCCACAGCACCCGGCGTCGCCTGCGGCAGGGCCGCTTCCGTAAAGCCCTCCGCCTCCACGTCCTCGGCGGACTGCATCCAGAAGACGTAGACGACGCGAAGGTAGTAGTACGCACTCACCGCACTCATCAGCACACCGATCAGCACGAGCCAAGTCATCCCGGCCTCGACCGCAGGGGCAAAGACAGCGTACTTTCCGATAAAGCCCCCGAGCGGCGGAAAGCCGATCAGGCTAAACATGAAGACACTCATCGTAGCGGCGACGACGGGCCGCTGGTCGCCCACCCCCGCCAGCGAAGACAGGGATTGCTCGCGCCCCTGCTTCTCGTCCCACTCCAGCAGGCCCATCACGCCAAACGCGCCGATGTTCATCACCGCGTAGACGAGCAGGTAGAAGAGCGCCCCGGAGTAGCCGGCACTGGAGCCGGCGGCGAGGCCCACGAGCACGTACCCGCCGTGCGCGACCGAGGAGTACGCGAGCAGTCGCTTGACGTTGGTCTGGGCAAGGGCCATGACGTTGCCTACGACCATGGTAATCACCGAGATGACGGCAATGACCGTCGTCGCCTCGCCCCCGGGCACCGCGTAGTACAACACGAGAATGAGCGCCGCGAAGGCCGCCGCCTTGGAGGCCGTCGACATGTAGCCGGTGAGCGGCGTGGGCGCCCCCTGATACACGTCGGGCGTCCACATGTGAAACGGCACCGCACTCACCTTGAAGAAGAACCCCACGAGAAAGAGCCCGAGGCCGCCCCAGAACAGGAGCTGCGAGCTGGCGGTGGCCAGCTCGGCCTGGGCCATGGCCGGAAGAGTCATCGTCCCCGTGGCTCCGTACATCAGCGCAATGCCGTACAGGAAGAAGCCCGTCGAGAAGGCCCCGAGCAGGAAGTACTTGAGCGCGCTCTCCACGGCCCCCTCGTCTTCGCGCACCAATCCCGTCAGGATGTAGAGACACACCGACATCGTTTCGAGCCCGAGGAAGACGCTGACCATGTCGTTGGCCGTGCCGAGCATGAGCATGCCCACCGTGGCATACATGATGAGGGCGTACACCTCTCCGTAGTTCCGCTTGAGTCGATCGAGATAGGGCCGCGCGAGCAGGATCGTTGCCAGTCCCGTGAGGAGCACGATGAGATTGATGTACGCGGCAAAGCTTCCAGTCCGAATCGTCCCAAAGAAGGCCGTATTCTCCGGGGCACCAAGGTGCACAAAAAATTCCCACGTGCCCGACACGACGAGCGCCCCAACTCCGAGCCACGGAATGGCCGGATGATTGTCGCGAAACGAATCCAGGGCCACCATCACAATGCCGACGAGCCCAACGAGCCCCATCGAAAAGACAGCGGGCAGGTCGGCAACGATCGTGGAATACGCGTTCGCAAGATCCATAGCGGAAAAATCGTTTTGTCACCTGTGGCCAATCCAGCGACCGGCCGTCGAGCGGCGGCGAAAGGCGGCTACACCCAGACAAACTCCTCGATTTTCGAGGCGAGTTCCAGGTCCATCTCCGTCACCTTTCCCCCCGCATCGTGGGTCGTAAGCGCCACCGAGACGGTGTTGTACACGTTGTCCAGTTCAGGGTGGTGCATCATCTCCTCCGCGTAGAAGGAAAGGCGCACGATGAAGCTGATCGCCGCGCGAAAGTCCGAAAACTCAAACGTCTTCTTGAGCTTGTCGTCTTCGTGGGTCCACCCGTCTAGATCGTCGAGGGCGTCCTGGATGTCGGCGTCAGAAAGTGGGTCGCGGGAAGGCATGAATTCGGCAGTACGTGTTATTCAGAAGATGTTGGTCAACCTCAACGTCGGAGGTTTTTTCTCGTGCGTATTTCGTATCTGCCGCTCCGTTCGTTAATGGGAGGAATACGCAATACGAAATACGCAATACAAAAAATCGTCGAAGGCACGGCGATCAAACCTGACCGTGCCGTCAGACGAAGCAGCTCCTACGGCTCAATCGAAAGCTGCTCCGGATCGATGCTCACCTCGTGCGCCTCCGGTGGAGCCACGGGCACCTGAGCCGTCGGCCCTTTCTTCTCGGCCTGCTCCAACGCAGCCGCCCGCTTCTCCTCAATGGTCTCCAGCAGAAACTCCGTCGTCGGCTCCGTCTGGCGCAGGAACGGATTCGGGAAGAAGCCGAGCACGAACATGAGCACAACCAGCGGCGCCATGAGCAGGAACTCGCGCCCGTTCACGTCGGCCATCTCCGCGTTGGCCTCGTCGTCCAGTTCCCCGAAGAAAGTGCGGTACACCATGTGCAGCAGATAGACCGCCGCGAGGATTACGCCGCTCGTCGCCAGAACGACGAGCCAGGGCGCCCCGAGCACTGTGCTCTTAAACGAGCCGAGCAAAATCAGGAACTCGCCGACGAAGCCGTTGAGGCCGGGCAGGCCGGCGGAGGCGAGCACGCTAAAGACCATGAGGGTCGTGAGCACCGGGACGGAGCTTGCCAATCCGCCGTAATCGTCCATGAGGCGCGTGTGACGGCGCTCGTAAAGCATACCCAGAAGCAAGAACAGCGCCCCCGTCGAGAGGCCGTGGTTCACCATCTGAATGACGGCCCCCTGCATCGCCTCCGCCGTGAAGGCAAAGAGGCCGAGCACCACGAAGCCGAGGTGACTCACCGACGAGTAGGCCACCAGGCTCTTGGCGTCTTCCTGCACCCGCGCCACCAGTGCCGCGTAGATGATGCCGATCACCGCGAGAATGCCGAAGACGAGCGCCCCGTTCTGTGCGGCATTCGGGAAGAGGGGCAGGCAGAAGCGCAGCAGCCCGTAGGTCCCCATCTTCAGCAGCACACCGGCGAGGATGACGGAGCCGCCCGTGGGCGCCTGCACGTGAGCGTCCGGCAGCCACGTGTGCAGGGGGAAAAGGGGCACCTTGATCGCAAACGAGAACGCAAACAGCGCGAAGAGCCAGGTCTGCTGCGCCAGTGGGACGTTGTACTCCAGCAACTTGTACCAGCCGGTCGTGAACACGCCGTTGTTGACGGCCGCCCCGGCCTCGTACCCCAAAAACAGAATCGCCACCAGCATCAACAGCGAGCCCACGAGCGTGTAAATCACAAACTTCACCGCCGCGTAGATGCGGTCCGTGCCGCCCCAGATCCCGATGATGAAGTACATCGGAATGAGCGTGAGCTCGAAGAAAATGTAGAACAGGAAGAGATCGAACGACGTGAAGACCCCCGTGATGCCCGTCTGCAGGATTAGGAGAAGCGTGTAGTAGCCCTTCTGCTTCTCGGCGATGTAGGTCCAGGACGAAAGGACGACGATCGGCCCAAGGAGGGTGGTCAGCAGTACGAGCAGGAGGCTCAGCCCATCAATCCCCACGAAGTACTTCACGTCGAGGGAGTCCGGAAACCAGGCGCTCGACACGTCCGCGAGCTGCGGCGCAAGGGCCGTACTGACCGACGGATCGTAGCCGATGAAGAGCCCAATCGACAATACGAACGTGAGCGTGGTGGTGGCCAGCGCCGTCCATCGAATGCCCGACACGCTCCGCATGAACAGCGTCAGGAGCGCGCCCACGGTGGGCAGGAAGATGACCAAAGACGTGAGGTAGGGAATGTCCATGTGTAACTGCAGCTACGCGATCGCAGTAAAGCAATGAAAGACGGCAGTGCCGATCCGGCTGCGCCGCACCATACTTAAAAGTAGTGAATCGTGAAGCGTGACAAGTGAGGGTGCTCGATCAGAAGCGTGAGGTATATCACGCATCACGCTTCACGTATCACGCTCCAGCACTCCGTTGAGTATGAGCATCATCTCTTCTCCAATCTCCAACGCGTCAGAGACGGGCTTATATTCCAAACAGCATAATCCCAATCACGAGGGCCACGCCGAAGACGAGGGCGAGGGCATAATTCTGCACGACGCCGGTCTGGGTCAGGCGGAGG
>CAZSBW010000100.1:0-8639 GCA_964604815.1 uncultured Salinivenus sp.
AGCGACAGCGGATAGCGCTGCGCAAAGCGCCCCTGCAAAAAGCCCGACAGGATGAGGACGCCCTTCGAGTGGAGCGGGCCGCCGAGGGCCGCCTCGCGCTCGATGTCCACGATCTCGCCCGTGCCCAGCCGCACGCGGGACGTAATCCGATTGGGCTTGCCGAAGCTGAAGCCGCCCACGTCGAGGTACGACAGGCCGTTGATCTGGCCCACAGCCGCCCCGTCCGTGTCGATGTAGATCGTGTTCCGCTCGATGGATTCCTGCACCCGCTCGCGCATGCGGTCGGCGCGGTGAATCTGAGCATCGATGGCACGCTGCACGTGCTCGTCGGTCACGGTGTCGGCGTCGTCCTGCCCGGCCCAGTAGTGAGCCTCCTGCACCAGGTCGCGGACGCGCTCAATCCGTCCGCTCAACTTTTCCGTGTCGCTCACGAGGCGCGTGCTCCGATCCATCACGTGGGCCACCGCCGAGCGGTCGAACGGGCGGAGGTCTCCGTCCGCAATCATCGTGGCGATCAGGTCCGCATACTTCTCTTCGTGCTCGCCGTCGCGGTCGATCTGCTCGTCAAAGTCGGCCATCACCTTGAACAGCCGATCCATGTCCGGATCGAGCGCGTCGAGCAGGTAGTAGAGCAGCCGCTCGCCGACGACGACGATCTTCACGTCGAGCGGGATGGCCTCCGGCTCCAGGGTCACGGTGCGGATGAGCCCGAGGGCCTGCCCCGGACTCTCGATTTTGATCTCGTCGTTGCGAAGCGCGCGCTTCAGGCCCTCCCACGCGTAGGGCTGCGTGAGCAGCTTTCGGGCTTCCAGAATCAGGTAGCCGCCGTTGGCCTCGTGCAGCGCGCCGGGCTGGATGAGGTTGAAGTCGGTGAGCAGAGCCCCCATCTGGGCAATCTGCTCCACCTGGCCCACGAGGTTCTGGTAGTTCGGGTTGTCCTCGAAGACGACCGGTGCGCCGTCGGTGTCCTCGTTATCGACGATGAGGTTGACCCGGTAGCGGCGCCAGAACGCCCCGTCGAGCATCGGCTGCTGGCCGCCGCCCTGCCGGCCCTGCTGCTGCATCATGGGCGGCTGCTGCCCCTCCTGGCCGCCGTTCTGAGCCATCTGCACGAACACGTCGACGTTCTCAATGAGGTCCTCCCGCACCGCGTCGAGGAAGTCGAGGACGACGTCGAGATTGCTGTACTTCTGACGGAGGACATTGATGGAGTCGTCGATGGCGTAGGCCGCGATTTCCCGGTTCAGCTCTTCGATCCGGTCGCGGGCTTCGCGCTCGTGCTCGGGCACCTTGCGCAGGATGTCCTGGAGCTCGTCCTGGTACTCGGCAATCTGCTCCTGGACCGCTTCGCGCTCCTCGTCGGGCATCGACTCGACCTCCTCCGGCGCCACGACCTCCCCGTCGCGGATGGGCGCAAAGGCAAAGCCCTGTGGGGTGCGGATGAGCGCAATGTCGTCCTCCCGCGCCCGCTCCTGGAGGTCCTCAAGGGCCGCTTCTTGCCCCTCCCGCACCTCTTCCTGGATCATCTCGCGGCGCGACTGATACTCCTCGCTCTCGAACGCGGCCGGGAGCGCTGTCTTCAACTCCTCAATGAGGACGTCCACGTCCTCCTTCAGGTCGCACCCGCGACCGGCAGGCATCTGGAAGACGTGTGGCTCCCGCTCCTCCTCAAAATTGTTGACGTAGCACCAGTCCGGGGGCGTCTCTTCGTCGGCCGCCTGCTCCTCCAGCAAGTGCTGCACGAGCTCGCGCCGACCGGTGCCCGAGGGGCCGAGGGCGAACACGTTGTATCCGTCGCTCTCGATGTTCATCCCGAATTCCAGGGCGTCCACGGCCCGATCTTGCCCCACCACCTGCGTCTCGGCGGGGAGGTCCGCGGTCGTGTCGAAGTCGAACTGGGACGGGTCGAAGCGGGTGCGAAGGGCGTCCGAAGACAGGGGAGCGATCATGTAGAGAATCAAATCGTCGGTTCGTGGGAGACGAAGGACACAACGAGCCGGGATGAACGCACTGTGGCCAGAGATCCCGAGAGAGAACTCGCCAACACGTGCAATATCTGGTAAGCAATCCAACGGACGGAGTTCACCAAAGTCCTTGGGATCACACAAACCTCACCGAGCTCGTCACCGATCGTGGTTGCTCGAACCGCAGAGCGGGTGTTGGCCTTCTTCGACGTGACGCCTGTGGAGGGGAAAGAATCCGGAGGGAGAAGCACCGCGGCTGGTGGTCAGTCCCGCCGTGCGGTGAACGAAACCAATCAGCAATGAAGACGCCTCGTCGTGGATTTTCTGAGCGCTACCGGGGCGGACCAACACCTTTCCGACGCGGCCGACTGAAATGGAATGAAGTCGGATGCATCGTCACCTGAAGATTGTGGATGCGAGCTTTCGACCGAGTCATGAACGGGGACCCTTCTCCCTTTTCCTCCCTGCCCTGGAGTGCTGTGAGGCACGGGTAGATCTTGACCGCCGATCGGGCTCGAAAGGCTCATGGTCGTCTCTGTTCATGGTGCCCCGGCGTCAGATTCCGGACGAACGGCTGAGCAGCAACGAGGAGGGACACACACCTGAGATACGAAAAGCCCGCTCCGCAGACGGGGAGCGAGCTTTTTTTGATTCTCTATAACACTTTCCATTATAGGAAAATTGACCCCGGGGGCGTCAACATTTTTCTGTGAAGGTGAAATTAAAACTTCTGACCTCCCCAACTCTGCCGGTCAGGAGCCAACTCCAGCTGCTCTCCCGAAGAGGTCCCTTCTTCAGTCAGAGAAGAGACGCTGATGCCGAGCAAGCGGACCGGCTCCTCGGGCGGCCTTGGCCGTCCTGCAGGCCTTGGAGATCATTTTGCCGTCGCAATGGGGAGCTCGTCCCACCGGGTCGTGTAGCGGGGCGAGGTGTTTGTTCGTTTCATCGTCCACTCCCGACCGGCCGACTCGCTTCCCGGCAAGCCCGCAGCCGCGAGGCCGATCGCCCCCTTCCCGTGCTCCCGGCCCACCCGATCTACGGCCGCCATTAGGTCCTCGTCTGCTTTCCGACTGCGACCAAACAGACTCTCCTGATGTGGCCGACTCGGGCGAACGTCATAGAGCTGCACGCCCGCTTTCTTGTAACCGTAGCCGTCCCGATAGATCACCTCCAGGAGACGTGCGGCCGCCTTCACGAACGGCGCGCCCCGGGCCGTGTGCTCCGACAGAGTCCCGGCCAGCCCATTCGAGTAGTAGGGCGGATCGCCGAAGCGCTTGGTGGTAATAAATGCCTCAATGCCTTTCGCCACCAGGCCCTCCTCGCGGAGCTTCTCGGCCGCGCGCTGGGCATGTTTTGCAAGGGCCTGCCGTAGATTCCTTTTCGAGACCACTCGCTCCCCGAAGGAGCGCGAGCGTACGAGGGTCTTCCGATCCGGGCGCACGAGCTCCAGTTCCAGGCAGGGATGCCCTCGAAGCTCCCGTGCGGTGCGCAGCCCAACGACGGTCATTTCTCGTCGAATCCAGGCATCCGGCAGGGCGCGAAAACCGGCAGCCGAGGCCACCCCCTCTTCTTTGAGTGCCTTCTCGTAGGCGGCACCGATGCCCCAGATGTCCCCTACCGGCACGCACTTCAAAAGCTCCGTTCGCTCCGGCTCGGGCGGGCACACGTAGACGCCCCGCCCCAGGCCGGCCCGCTTCCGCGCTTTTGCATTCTCGTCGGCCACCTTTGCGAGCGTCTTTGTGGGCCCGATGCCGACGCGAATCGGAAGGCCGATCCATCTCCGGACGCGCCGCCGGAGCCGATCGCCGAGCCGCTGGAGGTTCGCACGCGAGAGGGCCGGAAGCGTCAAGAACGCCTCGTCGATCGAGTAGCGCTCCAGCTCCAACGCCTCCGTCTCCAGGATGGAGGCGACCCGGCGACTCATGTCCCCGTACAAGGCATAGTTCGAGGATAGAACCTCGGCGTCCATCTCTTCCAGCTTCTCCTCCCACTCGAAGTAGGGGGCGCCCATCGGCACCCCCTCTGCCTTCAGCTCCTCCGAGCGGGCGATAATGCACCCATCGTTGTTCGAAAGAACAGCCACCGGCCGCGTTCGAAGCGAGGGATCGAAGACTCGCTCACAGCTTACGTAGAAGTTCTCGCAGTCGACGAGGGCAAACACTGTATCCATGAGCACCGTGACCGTCAGGATCGAGGAGATCGGCTCGGCTGAGAGAGCGCTCGCCCAGAAGGCCCCCTTCACCGGGCGGCACGCGAGGCGTACACGCCGTCCGCTTCAAGAGACCTCGTGGATCACGTGCTGGACGACGCCCCAGACAACCAGGTCCTGGCCGGGCTGGATGGCAATCGGGTCGTGCCGTTTTGCCTCGGGAACGAGGTAAGGCTGCCCGTCGCGCAGGCAATACCGCTTGACGGTTAGCTCTCCGTCCAGGGCTGCCACGACCACATCCCCCCCGTCCGGCTCCGCTGCCCGGTTGACCACGAGGAGGTCGCCGTCGTGGATGCCGGCCTCCCGCATCGAGTGTCCCGCGACCCGGACAAAGAAGGTCGCTTCCTCGTTTTGAATTAGGTGCTCACTCAAGTCAAGCGTGGCCTCGACATAATCCTCCGCCGGAGACGGAAACCCGGCCGGCACTTCCGAAAGGAACAGCGGGCGGTCGCGCCGAGGACCGGCCGCTGTTCGCCAAAGGGCTATGGCCGTGAGGGCGTGATCCGGCGATCGGTCCCGAGAAGGCGTCTTGCTTGTGGAGCGGGGGCTCGGCGAAACGGACATTGGGCGTGCTTGGCTGAAGGATCGAAGGAATGACAACAGGAACACGTTGGAGTATACAAACCATCGCACATGTTTTAAACATGTCTCCGCCGAAATCTTCGGACACAGGGTCTAACACCAGATGCGGGTATTCGGGGTGGTGCATTTCGGCTCATTCGGTACAACACGAAGGGACGCATGCACCAGAGGCATGACCTCGTTCCACTCGGCCCGCGACGCGTCCTTACACCTGCGTCCGTTTGTCCCTGGGGCATTCCCCGACACACCCGGACCAAATTTCCCTACACCTCCTTCCGGAACGAGAAGGCAGGGAACCCTCCGAATTCTCATGAGATTGTCAGTACGCATTTGCTCTCCATGATCGGTACTCACTCACGATGGACACGCTGGACCAGAACGACGTCGCCAGTCTCGACCCGGAGCAGCCGTTCTGGGAGCGCTTCTACATGGTCTCGCCGCTGGTGGTGATTGGCACACGCAACGAAGAGGAACACGACTACAACCTGGCCCCGAAGCACATGGCCGCGCCCATGGGCTGGGCCGATTACTTCGGATTTGTGTGTACGCCGAAACACAAGACGTATCGCAACGCCGTCCGGCACGGCGCCTACACGGTGAGCTATCCGAAGCCGTCCCAGGTCGTGCTGGCCAGCCTGGCGGCGTCTCCCCGGGTCGGTCCGCCCGAAGGCCCCAAGGAGAAACCGAGCCTCGACCAACTGCCCATGCTGGAGGCCCAAGAGGTGGACGGCGTGCTCCTTGAGGACGCCTATTTGTACCTGGAATGCGAACTCGACCGCTGCGTGGACGACCTCGGCGAGAACAGCCTGCTCATCGGTAGGGTGGAGGCCGTGCACGTACAGAAGGAGGCGCTCCGCGTCTCCGAGCAAGAAGCCGACGCCATCATTGGCGATAATCCCCTCCTTGCCTACCTGCCGCCCGACCGCTACGCCGCCATCGACGAAACCAATGCGTTTCCCTTTCCGGCCGGCTTTCAGAAATGAGTGCGTTCCGTCCCTCACGTGATACCTCGAATTGAGAAGAAACTGCCCCGATTCGACGGGGGTATTGCGCGTTGCGTATTGCGTATCACGGACCCAGCCCTCTGTACACGACAAAACTCACATGACACTTCAATCTTTCGACACAAGTCATTCTGAGTCGCGCAGCGACGAAGAATCTCTTCGAGAAGCGGCGGAAGCGGTGATCAAGCGGCAGGCTGATCGAACTCGTTTCCGCTTTATTCGAAGAGATTCCTCGCTACGCTCGGAATGACGCGGTCGAGGAAAGGGAATAGCCCTCTTGTGAAGCCTCGTCCAGTTTTTGTCGCGTACCATGGACCCAGCCGAAGAATACGAAATACGCATTACGAAAGATGTCCGGCAAAACCATCGGCAATCTGACAAACACCACTCCGTACCCGGCTCATGGAGGTACAGCCCGAACTGGCCCGATCCATTCACGACTACTTAGCCACGCACCGGGACCAGATGCTGGCCCTGCTGGAGATCCTGGTGCGGGCCGAGTCGCCGACCGACGTGCCCGAAGCGCAGGCGGAGGGGCAGGACGCCCTGTCCCGCCTCCTCCACACGCTGGGCTTTGCCGTGCAGTACCTGCCCGACGGCGACACGTGCGGGGGGCACCTCTTTGCCCAGCCGAGGGAGCGACCGGCAAACCAGCCCGTGCAACTCCTGGTGGGGCACTGCGACACGGTCTGGCCCCTCGGCACCCTGAAGGAGATGCCGTTCGAGGTGGAGGACGACAAGGTGCGCGGGCCGGGCGTCTTCGATATGAAGGGCGGCCTGGTACAGATGATTTTTGCGCTGTCGGCCCTGCGCGACGCGCCGATCGAGCCAGAGGTCGCCCCCATCATCTTCATCAATTCCGACGAGGAGCAGGGCAGTCCCACCTCGCAGCGCCACATTCGCCGGCTCGCCCGGTGCGCACACCGCGCCTTCGTTCTGGAACCGGCCCTGGGCCTCGACGGCAAAATCAAGACGGCCCGGAAGGGGGGCGGACGGTTCACGATCCAAATTCAAGGTAAAAGTGCCCACGCGGGCCTCGACCCGGAGAGCGGGTCGAGTGCCATTCTCGAACTCTCGCACGTAGTGCAGGAGCTACACGCATTGAACGATCCGGAAGTGGGCATCTCGGTAAACGTGGGCACGATCGACGGCGGCACGCGCCCCAACGTAGTGGCCGGAGCCGGATCTGCCGAGGTGGACGTACGCGTGGCCACACACGAGCAGGCTCGTGAGATCGAGGAGGCCATCCGGGAGCTGGGCGCCACCACGGCTGGCACGTCACTCGTGATTGAGGGTGAGTTCCGGCGGTTGCCGATGGAACCAACGCCCGCGTCGCGCCGGCTGTGGGAGCGGGCCCGCCGCGCCGGCGAGCTTCTGGAGCTGGAGCTGGATGAGGCCCGCTCCGGCGGCGTCTCCGACGGCAACGTCACGAGCCAGTACACCCCGACCCTCGATGGCCTCGGCGCCGTAGGTGACGGGGCGCACGCCCGGCACGAGTTCTGTTACCTCGACAAGATGGTGGAGCGGAGCGCCCTCCTGGCCCTCCTCCTGGCCCAGCCGCCCCTCCCCGACGCGTCCCACGCCCCGGCGGCCGAACAGCCCGACCGCTCCTCCCTCTCCCCCAACGGCAAGTGAGGGCGATGCCCACCACCGCGCAGCAATCCCCTGGTTGACACCGCCCACTGAACGACCCTCTCCTGACGCAAACACTCATGACTCGCCCACTCATGACTCATACCCTCATGACCCATTCCGGGCAAACCGGTCCAAATTGAGGCACCCACGCACAATCCGCCTACACATCCACACGCAGATCCGACTCAATCGAAGCACACTACACGACGGGTCCTCGACCTTAGACAAATCACTACCATTCCAGCATGGAACCGTCTCCCATCTTCGACCGCTGCACGTTCAGTTCCCTGACGCGCATCACCAATCTCGACAGCGAGCCCTTCGGCGTCGAGGCCCTCGACGCGTCCGAGTGGGCCACGGGCGACTACGTCGTGGGCATGGTCACGGACACCTCGGGCCACCGCACGATTGAGCTCAACAGCGGTCGCGATATGGAGGTAGCGGAGGGGGATGCCGTCGTGGGGGCCTTCGGCACGCGGCAGGCCACTCTCGAAATGACGGGCTCCTGGCGCGACATCGGCGACGACCGCGTCATGCACGCCCTCACCCGCGCCGGCCTCTTCGGCTGCGTCGAGTCGCGCTCGACCCTGGTGCAGCGGCCCATCGAGCTCCGGTACCACGGGCACCTCCACCGTGGGGGCGAGAAGATGACGATGAAACGCGCCGTCTCCGCGATTGAGGAGCAACCCTTCACGACCCCAACCATCCTTTTTGTGGGCACGTCCATGTCGGCAGGCAAGACGACCGCCGCCCGGATCGTCACCCGCCGGCTGAAGCGGATGGGGCTGGACGTGCTCGGGGCCAAGCTGAGCGGGGCCGGGCGCTACCGCGACGTGCTCTCGATCCAGGATGCGGGGGCGGACTGGGGGCTCGACTTCATGAACGTAGGGTTGCCCTCCACGGTCGTGCCCCGGGACGAATACCGCTCCGCCGTGCGACAGCTGCTGTCCCGGATGGCCCAGCGCCCAGCCGACGTGGCCGTCGTCGAGATCGGCGCCTCGCCGCTCGAACCCTACAACGGCTCCATCGCCGTCGAAGAGCTGCAGGATGCCGTGGCCATGACAGTCCTCTGCGCGTCCGACCCGTACGCCGTGCTGGGTGTGGAGGAGGCCTTCGCTATGCTCGCGCCCGACCTCGTGACGGGCATCGCCACCAACACCGCCGCGGGCATCGCGCTCCTCGAACAGCTCACCGACCTGCCCGCCTTCAACATCCGCGACAACGACACCCACGACCGCCTCGACG
>CAZSBW010000101.1:0-8630 GCA_964604815.1 uncultured Salinivenus sp.
CGGTGTTCTGGCGCATCGTGGCCATCCTGTCGGTCACCCTCGCCATTATGAACATCCTCCCGATTCCGGCCCTGGACGGGGGACAGCTTCTGTTCCTGCTGTACGAGGCCATTGCACAGCGCCGCCCCTCGGTGCGCGTGCGCATGGTGGCCCAGCAAATCGGCATGATTCTGCTGCTCGGATTTATGGCCTTTCTCATCTTCAACGACCTCCTTCGCCTATAGGGAGCCGGAACGCGGACGCCGAGACCTGCGGTCTTGAGAAAGTTTCCACCTGGCCCCGTTAACCTTTGCCCGATGGGCTCGTATGTTACTGAGATGTTGAAGGTCGGAGTCTTCGTCCTGCTCCGATACTGGTTTTCCTCTACCGTCGTCTTTTGCCGGCTGATCGGACCTTCCCATGGAATCTACCCCGCCCACCGACTCCACTTCCTCAGTGGACTCCCCTCCGGACGACGAGCAGAAACAGCGAGCCCTCAAGGAGCGAGGCGAGCTCCCCACACACGTCGCCTGTATCATGGACGGCAACGGCCGCTGGGCTCAGCGCCGCGAGAAGGCCCGGTTTGTGGGCCACCACGAAGGCGTCACCTCGGTGCGGGAGGTGACAGAGGCCTGTGCCGAAATCGGGATCGACCATCTGACGCTCTACACCTTTAGCACCGAAAACTGGGAGCGGCCCGACCCGGAGGTCAATGCCCTGATGGAGCTTCTCATTCACACTGTGGAGGAGGAACGGGCCACCCTGATTGAGAACGACATCCGGCTGCGAACAATTGGGGACCTCACGCAGCTTCCGTCCGCCTGCCAGGAGGCGCTAGAGCAAACAAAGGCAGACACGGCAACCAATGATCGAATGTCGCTCACCCTCGCGCTCTCTTACAGCGGGCGAACAGAGATTGTCCAGGCGATGCAAGCCATCGCCCGCCGCGTGCAAGACGGAGACGTGGACCCGGACGACATCGACGAGTCGACAATCGAGAATCACCTGGATACAGCGGGACGACCGGATCCGGATCTGCTCATTCGAACGGGGGGTGAATATCGCCTCTCGAACTTTCTCCTCTGGCAGTGTGCCTACACGGAGCTCTTCATTACCGAAGAGTATTGGCCCAGCTTTCGCCGCGACGAACTCTACGAGGCCATTCGCAGCTATCAGGATCGCGATCGTCGCTTCGGCCGCGTTCAGTCGACAGCCTACGACGAGTCGTCGACCGAGACCTAGTGCCTCGAAGCGAAAGCCTCTCGGCAGATACGTTTATCGAGGACGCCCCCGTCAACGCCGGACGCGCCTGTGCTGGGCGCCGATCCAGTAAAGCGAGCCTCCAGAGGTCGTAGAAAGCATCCTCGTCGAAAAAGCTGCTTTGGTTAACTGTCGAAGGATTTACAACGCGCTGCACAGCCCCTGCACGGCCCTGCTCGTCGGGTTGGGTATGCGCACCAGCGCAACAGACAGGAGCGCACGTCGACCAGCGATTAGCTTCGCCTCCATTAACGGCTGCCCCTTCGAGAAACGTTCACGATCAACCTGACCCATCGAGGGACCGGAAGAATAATTCTCGGGGAAGGATCGTTTGAACAAAACGTGGCGAACTGGAACTGGAAACTGCCCGTCCGGGACACAGTTTGAGAGCCGCGCTTTTTCTATACAGCGCTTGAGCCTTTTGACCAAGCGAATTTCACGTATGCGGTCTACCCTGTCGCTTTTGCTCCTTGTTTTAGGTGTGCTCTGGTGTGCCCCTGCACTTGGCCAGACGGGTGGACCGGGCGCCACGGGTTCCCCTACCTACATGATCAATAACATCCGGGTGGAAGGCGTCGAAAACCAGCGGACGCAACAGTTCGTCATCCAATCGAGCGGGCTCTCGACTGGCCAGTCCATTACCCTCCCGTCGAGCAAGAAGATTGCCGAGGCCGTTCGATCCATCTACGAGGTTCGGCTCTTTTCCGACGTAGCGATTCATCAGGAGAACCGGCAGGGCAATCGGGTTGACCTCGTGATTGAGGTGACGCCGGAGCCCACGCTGGCCACGTACAAGATGAACGGAATTCGGGGACGGCACGAGGATGACCTGAAGAAGAAAATTCCTCTTGTGGAGGGGCGACCGGTTCGCCCGTCCGATGTGGAGCGGTCGAAACAGGTGATCAAGAACTTTTACGAGGACAAGGGCTACCTGCGAACCGAAGTTCAGGTGAATCGCACCGAGAATGAAGGAGGAAACGTCGTTCTCGCCTTCAACGTCGACCGGAAGGAGGAGATGGAAGTGGAACGCATTCGCTTCTCGGGGAACGAGCGCTTTGACGACGGAGATCTGCGCGGCGCAATGGAAGAAACGAGAGAGAATCGGTGGTGGCGCATCTGGAAGGGCGAAAAGTTCAAGCGCGAGGCCTACGAAGACGACCTGCAGAAGGTCATCGACCATTACCGCGAACACGGTTACTACGACGCCCAGGTCGTTTCGGATTCGGTCTACTTCATGGGCGAGGAAGGCGTTGCCATTGACGTAACGGTGAAGGAAGGGGGGCAGTATTACGTGCGCAGCATCGACTGGAAGGGCAACACGGTGTTCCCCGATGACGCACTCACCGAGCGCCTCGGGCTGAAGGAAGGAGAAATCTACAACGCCGTGACGATGGAGAAGAATCTGCGCGGCAACAAGAAGGGAACGGACGTGATGGGGATGTACATGGATCGCGGCTACATGCGAGCGAACGTGCAACCGACTGTTCGTGTCGCCGGGGCGGACTCCCTGGACATTACTTTCGACGTGCGAGAAGGCGAGATCTATACGTTCGGGGACATCCAGATTACGGGCAACACGAAAACCAACGACTACGTCATTCGCCGGGAACTTTACACCGTTCCGGGCGAGCGCTTCAGCCGCAGTTCCATTCAGGAGTCGATTCGTCGGCTCAGCCAGCTTAGCTACTTCAGTAAGCAGTCCCTCAAGGGGGGGCCGGAGGTAAACGTTGACCAGCAGGACAAGGAGGCAAACCTCACCTACGACGTGGAGGAAGTTGGGAGCGATCAGCTTGAGCTCTCCGGAACCTTCGGGCAGTTCGGTGTTGTGCTGCAGCTGGGGTTCAAGTTCAACAATTTCTCGGCTCAGAGCTTTTTCGACGGCAGTGCCTGGCGCCCGCTGCCGTCGGGAGACGGTCAGAAGTTGTCCATCAACGTTCGGACGAACGGGCGATTCTATCAGAACTATTCGCTTTCCTTCACGGAGCCCTGGTTCCGCGGAAATCCGACGCCGGTAGGGGGATCGTTCTCGTATTCGCGGTACACGCGGGGCATCTTCAGCTCGCGGACGCGGGTCAACAATGGGCTTTTCGAGCGAGTGTCGACCAGCTTATTCGTACGGCAACGGCTCGACTGGCCCGACGATAAGTTTCAGACGGGGACGAGGGTTCGATACAACTTGTACCAGAATCGGGGATTCGTTACAGATTCCACCACCAGCACTAATCGGCGAAACGTGGGCCTCGTCCAGGGAAGCATTCCGCCTGGAAAGAGTCAATCCGTGAGTATCCAGCAGTCGCTTTCCCGAAACTCCCGCGATAATCCGCGTTTTCCCCGATCGGGCTCCCAAGTACGGCTTTCGGTGGAGGTGGCCCCTCCGATTGGGGAATTTGAGCAGTATCACAAGTGGAAACTCACGACTGAGTGGAACGTCCCGTTCGGCGAGCACTTCTCGTTCGGGGTTGGGACAAACTTTGGGTACATCGGCTCCATCTCCGGTAGCCCTGTCCGGTTTGAACGATTTGAAGTGGGCGGCACCGCCTTTGATTATCAGGGACGAAACTTTGGCACGGATCCCGTCTTCGTCCGCGGGTATCCTCGGGGCGTAATTGGGCCGAAAGCCGAGACCCGAGGCGGAAACCTGCAGCCCCGCGGCGCACGTATTCTCAACAAATATACGTCTGAGTTCCGCTGGATGGCGGTCCAGTCGCAGCAATTGCAGGCCCGCCCGTACCTTTATCTCGACGCGGTGGGAGCGTGGGAGGACCTGAATGCCTACACCCCCGCGAACCTGTACCGGTCGGGCGGCATTGGGGTGAAGTTGTTTCTCCCGATTGTGGGCATGCTCGAGTTCAACTACGGCTACAACTTTGATCGCTTTTCTCCTCTCAGCGGATCGACGGAAGAAGGGGCACCCGGCTGGACGTTCCAGTTCTCGATCGGTTCGGGGGGAGGAGCGGGCAGATAAGAGAAACGTCCTCCCCTACACCTGCGGTTCGCTCGTTTTCTCGTCAACTCTCATCAACCGTTGATTGGGCTCCGTTCCGTATGCCGATTTTGCAACCCAGGAGGCGCCAACCGTCTCGTCTGGAGCGTCCTTCTGCTGGTCGTGGGGGGAAGTGTGTGGGGCGCCGCCCCGGCTCGGGCACAGCAGAAAATCGGGTACGTGGACACGGAATACATTCTCAACAAGATGCCGGAGTATGCCACGGTGCAGAAAAAGCTTGATAAGCTCGAGCAGAAGTGGAGAAAGGACATTCAAGAGCAACAGGAGAAGGTGAAGAAGCTCGAACGGGAGTTCAAAGCTCGAGAACTGTTGTACACGGACGCCGAGCGAACGCGAAAGCAAAACGCGATTGAAGAGGCCCGCAAACAGGTTGAACAGCTTCGCCGGCGGTACTTCGGTCCGGAGGGGGAGTTGTACTCGCGCCAAAAAGATCTCATGCGCCCCATTCAAGAGCGAATTCTGAAGGCGACCGAAAGTGTTGCTACGGCTGATGGCTACGACTACGTCGTGGACAGGAAAGGGGAGACTCTTTTTCTTTACGCCCGGGAGGAGCATGACCTAAGTGACCGGGTGCTTCGGGAACTCGGCATCACTGTCGATCAGGGGAACCGGTAACAACGTTGATTCGAATTTCTCTCTTCTTTTTTACGTTAGCCTTTTTGCTGAGAATGCGATATACCACCATGATCAAGCGTGTTTTCACCCTTACCTTTACGTTCGTGCTCGCTGGGCTCTTGGTTTTGCCTGCAGCTCACGGGCAAAAGATCGGATATGCCAATCAGCAGGCCATACTGGCCAACATGCCGGAGATGAGCGAGGTGCAGAAGAAGCTCCAGCGAGAGGCGCGCCAGCAACAACAAGAACTGCAGAAGGAGCGGAAGAACCTGCAACAGCAGATGCAGCAGTATCGGCAGCAGCAGTCGCTCTTGTCTGACTCAGCGAAAGCCCAGCGCCGGCGACAACTTCGTCAGCGGCAGCAGCAGCTCCAGAAGTCGTCCCAGCAACGCCAGCAACGGCTTCGGAAGCGGGAGCAAGAACTGATGCAGCCGCTCCTGGAAGACCTGCAAAGTGCGATTGAAACGGTGTCTGCCCGGAAGGACCTCGCCCTCGTGCTTCGCAGTCAGTCCCTGCTCGACGTGAACGAAAACAGCGACATGGTCGTCAATATTTCGCCGGAGGTGGCTCAAGAGCTCGGCATACAGCTCCAACAGCAGCCAAGTGAGCCGGCCCCGACCGTGGAGCCGGGCGCCCCTGCGACTCAGGGCGGTGGCGGCCGGTAGGGGAGCCATGTCACCACGGATCAGATCCTGAGCCAGCCTCCTGGACAGTCCGCTCGGGGCGCTGCGTGCTCATCGCGGCGGGGATGGTTTACGTGGGAACGTTTCGGTGAAACTCCGCTCATTCGAGAGGGCCACCTTCTCCAGCATTCAGGCATAATCGGATAATTTCCGTATAAGGACGGCGAGCTTCGCCTCCTTTCTCTCTTCCAGTGGAGAGGCTGACGCCTCGATTGCCCCGTTTTCGTGCGCTCCGCCCCTCTCTCCCCGTTGCCTTCCAGTCACTCTGCTGCCGACATGGGTACCGACTCCTCCCCGCCCGACGCTGCCGACGTTTCCCGCGTCACCACTCAAACCGTCCAGGACATGTCGGACGCGGGGGTGCCCATCGCCATGCTCACGGCGTACGACTATACGTCGGCGCGCCTCTTTGATCGGGCGGGAGTCGACGTGCTCCTGGTGGGCGACTCGGCCTCCAACGTGATGGCGGGGAATGAAACGACCCTTCCGATGACCCTGGACCACATGATCTACCACGCCCAGTGCGTGGTGCGGGGCATCGATCGGGCGCTGGTGGCCGTGGACCTGCCCTTCGGGTCGTACCAGGGGAACGAGAAAGAGGGGCTGCAATCGGCCATCCGCGTCATGAAGGAGGCCGGCGCGCACGCCGTGAAGCTGGAGGGCGGCGCACCCGTGGTGGGCACCGTGAAGCGGATCGTGGAGGCGGGCATTCCGGTGATGGGCCACCTCGGCCTCACGCCGCAGAGCATCTACGACTTCGGCACCTACAAGGTACGGGCCCGCGACGAGGAGGAGGCCGACCAGCTCCGGGAAGACGCGAAGGCACTGGAAGAGGCCGGGTGCTTTGCGCTCGTCCTCGAAAAGATCCCCGCCGAACTGGCCACGGAGGTCACCGAGTCGCTCTCGATTCCCACGATCGGGATCGGGGCCGGGGCTGAGACAGACGGGCAGGTTCTCGTGTCTCACGACGCACTCGGTCTCTCGACGGACTTCAACCCCCGCTTCGTGCGGCGGTATGCCCAGTTGGAGGACCGAATTACCGACGCCATTGACGAATACGTGACCGACGTGCGAAGTCGGGCCTTCCCCTCCAATGAGGAAAGTTACTGACGCCCGTTCAGTCCCGTCAGGCCGTTTTCCTCTTGGTTTTTTTCGTTGACCTCATGTGACATGAGCACCTCTTCCTCAGACGACGCCCCCCGGATTCTCCTCTGCAATGACGACGGCATCACCGCGCCGGGCATTCAGGCCCTGGCGGCGGCGCTCGACGGACTGGGCGATCTGTACGTCGTGGCGCCCGAGTCGGAGCAAAGCGCCGCCGGGCACGCCATCACGGTGCGCGATCCCGTCCGGGCCCGCGAGGTGGACTTCTCGACCCCGTCCGGGCCCATTTCGGCGTGGGCCGTATCGGGCACGCCGACAGACTCGGTGAAGCTTGCCTGCCACGAACTGCTCGACGAGCGCCCGGACCTCGTGGTCAGCGGCATCAACCACGGGCCCAACACGGCAGTCAACGTCCTGTACTCCGGCACCGTGAGTGCCGCCACCGAAGCGTCCATCCTGGGCATCGACGCGGTGGCCGTGTCCCTCTGCGACTGGTCGTCCGAGGACTTCACGGGGGCGCGGCGGTGGGCGCGGCGCATCGTGCGGCGGGTGCTGCGCTCTGGGCTCCCGCGCGGCGTGCTCCTGAACGTGAACGTGCCGTCGGTTCCGGCGGACGAGCTGGAGGGCGTGGCCGTCACCCGGCAGGCGCGGTCGAAGTGGGAGGAGGGCTTCGACGCCCGCACCGACCCGGCGGGGCGGCCTTACTTCTGGCTCTCGGGCACGTTCGTAGACCTGGACGACGGCCAAAAAACCGACACGGCCGCCGTGGAGCAGCGGTACGTCTCCGTCACCCCCATCCAGCCCGACATGACGGCGCACAGCGCTCTGGATGACCTTCGGAGCTGGAACTGGAGGGACGAGGACGACTCCGAGCATTGATGCCCTGAACTGTCGACGCGTGATGCGTGAAGAGTGAAGCGTGAGACGGCTGATTGCCGTCACTCACGTATCACGCCTCACTCGTCAACGGCAATCGGGAGAAGAGAAGGTCCCTGAGGTTCGCTATCATCACGAATCGTTACCCAGCCGCGCAGATGAGTACCCATCAGGACCGGATCGAGATTTCGACGAGTGGGCACCGCGACATGCACGACCTCACGGAGCCGGTGACGGCCATCGTCCGGACCTCCGGCATCCAGACGGGCCTCGCGCACGTCCACAACGTGGGGAGCACCGGGGCGGTGGGCACCATCGAGTTTGAGCCCGGCCTGCAGGAGGACCTGCCCGAGGTGCTGGACGAAATTGCGCCGCCGGATCGGGGCTACGCCCACGAGCAGCGCTGGCACGACGGCAATGGGCATTCGCACGTTCAAGCCACGACGCTCGGCCCCTCAATCTCGGTGCCGGTGGGCGACGGCGAGCCCATCCTGGGCACGTGGCAGCAAATCTTCCACCTCGAATGTGACGTGAAGCCCCGCGATCGGACGATTGTCGTAACCGTGCGGGGCGACTGAGGAAGCCACGTAGGTCCTACTGATACGTGAATGGGTTTCTAAAGACGATCTCCGCTGATAGCAATCCACGGTTCCCCTCACACGGAGAATACTGTTTACCTACCCGTGCACGGATCAGTAAAGTATCTCCCCGACTCACGTGGCGTACGAAAGTTATTTTCCTCGCGGGAGAGGAAATCCCTGAGGGATTATGAGATTGCCACGGGACGACGATCATTTCCTCCTCAGTGTCTGACCAAACTACCCTCGGCCGAAAGTCGAGAAGGATCTCCTTCCAGCAGCAAGCTGCCAGCTGAAAAACCAGTGCACACTCAATCGGTCCTTTTGGGTTCGAACGTTCTCCGGATCCATCGGAAAGAGCGTATGTCAGTGAAACGGCCTCTACGCAGCGCTTCGGCTCTGGCGATCTTATTGGATTATGAGATTAACCGCAGGATGCTGGTGCTCTCTTTTTGAGTTCCTGCTCCGTTTCAGGAGTGGGTGTGCGTTTTTGGCTGGATCCAAAAACGCACAAAAAAGATCACGGCTGTG
>CAZSBW010000102.1:0-8530 GCA_964604815.1 uncultured Salinivenus sp.
CTCAGGGCGCACTCCAAGAGCACTTCCTCGCTTCGCTCAGGGCGCTGGAGTGACGATTGGAGAAGATTTTTCGGTGCCCTGAGCAAACTGTCCGGTAAGTAGGGTTGGCTCTGCTGAAAAAAGGTCTTCGGGGTGCGGGGAAGGCCGGTTTGTGGCGGTTGATTGGGGACGAAATCGGCCGAAATCGGCTTTTTTCAGTGCACCCAGGGTTGGACGTTGAACGTTCGAACGTTATGAAGAAGAAAATCCAGTCCGCCGGTTACCCATCCTTCTTTCGCGAGCGGACATTTCTATCCGGAAACGGTATTAGCCGTCGGTTCCGAAGCCGGAGCGCTCCATCACGCCCCAGCCTTTCTTGTTGCGAAAGTAGGACCACAGGCCCCTCATGCGCCACCAGGCATTGAGCTGACGGTACCCGAAGGCCTCCACGAGCGGGAGGGCCATCAGCTGTAGCAGGTCGCCGGTGTCCCGGTACCGGCGGAACGTAAGCTCCTCCAGCACGACCGCGATGCTCGAAAGAGCCGCACCCAGCATGAACGCCACCAGGAAGAAGGTGATCGCGAAGGGGCCCGAGATCGCCCCTTTCGCAAGGGCGATGACGAACATCACGTATCCCAGAAACTCGAGGACGGGACCGAAGGTCTCCAGCACGTAGAAGAAGGGGTACGCAAGGGTGCCCACGACTCCGTACCGTGGATTGAAGAGCATCCGCTGGTGACGCACCATGGTGTCGGCCAGGCCGCGCTGCCACCGGTCGCGCTGGCTCTGGAGCACCTGGTAGGTGGACGGCACCTCGGTCCAGGCCACCGAATCGGGGAGGAAACGCACCCGGTAGTCCGTGTCCGCTTCCCGCAAGTGGCGGTGCATGCGCACCACCAGTTCCATGTCTTCCCCCACCGTGTCGGTGCGGTAGCCACCAACCTCGACCACCGCTTTCCGCCGAAAGAGTCCGAACGCCCCGGAGATGATGAGCATGGCCCCGAGCGCGTCCCACCCAACCCGGCCGAAGAAAAAGGCGCGCAAATACTCCAGTACCTGCAGTTTCGGAAGCCACTGCCGGGGCATCGACACGTCCTTGATCCGGCCCGACTGGACGGTGCACCCGTTTGCGACCCGCACGATGCCGCCCACGGCAACGGTCGACTGGTCTTCGAGGAAGGGCCGTACGAGCCGGATCAGTCCCTCGCCCTCCACCAGCGTGTCGGCGTCCACGGCACAAAAGAGCGGCGAGTTGCAGTAATTAATTCCGGTGTTGAGCGCGTCGGCCTTGCCGCCGTTCTCCTTGTCGATGACCCAGAGGTTGGGGTGCACGCGGCTCTGGTACACACCGCGCACCGGTTCGGTGTCGAGCGACGCCGTGGGGGGACGCGCCGATCGCTCCAGGTCGAACGCATCGTGGAGGCGGTCCATCGTGGCGTCGGCCGACCCGTCGTTCACCACGAAAACGTCAACGTTCGGGTAGTCGATGCTGAGGAACGCGCGGGTCGACTCCACGCAGGTGGCTTCCTCGTTGTAGGCGGGAGCGATGAGGGTGACGGGCGGCAGCGCCTCGGTGCTCAGTGCCTCGTCGGAGCTGTAGGCCCGAAGAAAGTGGCGGTATCGCACGAGGGCCCCGGTTGTCACAAAGCTGAGCAGCAGATAACCAGTGTTGAGGACGACGAAGTAGCCCAGCAGGAGATAGCTCACCCACTGGAGGACGAGGTCGATCATACCGAATGGGGGAGCAGGCCTTCTGCGAGGGACGTGCGTTCGTGGGAGCTCTGGGCCAACTGGCGGATTGGGGACATCAGGCCGAGTTCGGACAGACTTTGGACGGCACTGAGGGCCACCCAGCGGGACTCGTCATTGAAAAGCAGAGACGCAAGCAAGTCCTCGTCCGCCGCCGTTCCTAACTGGCCGAGGGCCCGCGCCGCATGGATCCGGATGAACGGGACCTCCGAATGGCACTGTGCGCGGACGGTAGGGGCATGAGGGGCGCGACCCACTCGTCGGAGCAGTCGGAGAAGGGCGGCGCGGAGCTCCAGATCGTCGGCGTCCTGTTCGAGCAGGGACACGGCGACGGGGGCCGAGGCGGCGTCGGCAAGCCACCGCAGGGCTTCCGCACAGATCAGTCGCGTGAACGCGGACTGCGGTTCGTCTTCACTCATCGAAGACGCCATGGCCTGTCGGAGGATGGAGGCAGCGTCTTCTCCCAGTTCGACGAGTGCGGAGATGAGCTGGCGGCGGTCGATGTTGGAGAGGCGGTCAAGGTGTTGGATCACGAGGTCGGCGTCCTCGGGCGTGCCGCGCCTGGCAAGCCCCATCAGGGCCATCCGGGCCACGGTCTCGGATGGGTCTTCCAGGGCTGCTCGGAGGACCGGAAGGTGCGTGTCGTCGCCGAACAGGCTCAGCCGCTGCACCGCGTGGGCTCGCACGGCGGATCGCCGGGACTCCGTCTTTTCCTGGACGGCCGCGAGAAAAGGGAGGGCCGTCGTGCGGATGCGCTCTAGCTCCTCACCGCGAACGCTGTTGGCGTAGACGCTCAGGAACGACAAAAACCGGCTTCGCTGCCGGGGCCGGACGCCATCAGAAAGAGCCTCCGGGGTCTTTTCCCCCGCGAGCACGTCCAGCAGCGCAGCCCGCCACTCGTCTCGCTCCCGCCGGTACGCGCGCTGACGATATCTCCTCCAGGCGTGCACGCCGAGGGTAATCATTCCCGCGATCATCGTCACGACCAGGAAGAACGACGTAGCCAGCATGAGCACCAGCAGCGTCCCGTCGACCTCTCGCAGCGGACCGATGCCCGGAAGAGTCACACGGGGCAGGTCGAGGAGCCAATCGGCCAGAAGTAGAGCGGTACAGGGCCAGCCGGTGTTCGGGGCAAGCAGGGGCATATGACGGGGCGAACGATTGGGCTACTGGGTCGGAGAATCGGCCCCCGGTGCGTCGTTCAGAGCCAGGAAGCGGCGGATCTGGGCGGTGGCCACTCGGGGGGATAAGGGGCGCGTGATGAACCCGACGGCCCCCTGCTCGTAAGCCCGGACGATTTCGTCGTCGTTGCCACGCCGGCCGAGCAGAATGATGGGCGGGTTCAGCGGCGGCAGCAGTCGAAGCAGTTCCATGCCGGTGCGTCCCGGCAGGCGGGCTTCCGCCACCAGGATGCCCACTGGTGTGTCCGCCATCGTCTTGCGGGCTGTTTCCCCGTTGCTCACCCGCGTCACGTCCACGCCGCTCCGGGTCAGCCGATCGGAGAGGAGATTGGCACTGGGGGCGTGCTCAATGGCGAGGAGGGCGCTACAGGGGGGAGATTCCTCCTGGGGAGCCGGCGGGGACGTGTCCACGGGCAGATGCGGGACGGGGAGCGAAACAGAATGGCGAGATTGAGCTGATCGAGGTCAGGCCTCGGGGTCCGCATCGCTCCAGTAGGAGGCCCACGGCGGTGATTCGACGAGGTCCCTGAGCGCGTGGCTGGACACCGGAGGCGTAAACAGGTAGCCCTGCCCGTACGGACAGTCAAAGGCACGCAGACGCTCAAGCTGGTGCTCGTTCTCGATGCCCTCGGCGGTGGCGGTGAGCGACAGCCGGTCGGCCATCTCCAGCATCGACTGCACCAGGGCGTTCCCTCGCTCCGACGCGTCGAGCTGCGCGGTGATGGCCTTGTCGAACTTCACCCCGTTGGCCGGAAACTGAAGCAGCGAGTGTAGCGAGGAGTGGCCCGTCCCAAAGTCGTCGATCTCGATGCGCACGCCCAGATCTTTGAGAGCCTGAATGGTCTCTCTGTTCGTCGCATCGCTTGCACTTACCGATCGCTCCGTAATCTCCATCGTAAACTGCGACGGTTCGATGTCGTGCTCCCGCAGCACATCGGCGACGAAGTCGCGCGTCTCAGGACGAAAGAATTCCGAACGGGAAAAGTTGCCGCTTAGGGCGAGCTTGAAATCATTCCCGTGCGGCTCATGAAGCGTGCGGCAGACGCGGCAGGCCTTGCGGATCACCTGGTGCCCAATGGGGCCAATCAGGCCGGTCTCCTCGGCCACCTCCAGAAATCGTCCCGGCGAAATGATCTCCCCGTCCTCCGTTCGCCACCGAGCGAGGATTTCACACCCGTGAATCGCACCGTCTGCCAGGCGCACGATAGGGTGGAAGTACGGCTCGAATTGCTCCATCTCCACGGCCCGATGCAGCGCCGTGTCGAGCCGGAGGCGCTCCTGCGAGTCCGTCGTCATAGACGAATTGTGAACCACGAACGAGTGGCCGGGGTGCTCCTTGGCGCGGTACATGGCCGCGTCGGCGTCGTGCAGCGCTACCTCAGCGGCGTCGTACGTCGAGAGGTCCGGAAGAACGCCCACGCTGGCTCCCACGAACACCTCCTCACCCTGAATCGCAAAGGGCTGCTCCAGGGCCTCGCCGATCCGTTCGGCGACGCTCGCCGCCTCTTCTTCGTCTTCTGCGGAAGCCAGCCACACGACGAACTCGTCGCCCCCGATTCGGGCCACGACGTCGGTCGAACGCACCTCCTTTCGGAGAATGTCGGATACGCGCCGCAAAAGCTCGTCCCCGGCGCTGTGGCCGAGGCTGTCGTTGACCTGCTTGAACCGGTCGAGGTCGATGTAGAGCAGGCCGCCCGGTGCCGATTCGCCTTCAAGGGCGGTATCCATCCGTTCCTCCAGGGCGTCCCGCCGGAGCAGACCGGTGAGATCGTCGTGCTGGGCCTCGTGGCGGAGGCGTTCCTCGCGCTGCTGCTGGTCGGTCACGTCCCGCTGCACAGAGACCCAGTGCGACACCGTTCCGTCTTCAGAGTGCACTGGGGCGGCTGTCCACTGAGCCACGTACGGCGTTTCATCCTTCCGGTAGTTGACAGTCTGGGCCCGCGTCGATTCGCCGGCCTCCAGGGCCTGCCGCACCCGGTCGAGCGTCTCGCGGCCCGTCTCGGGACCCTGGAGGAGGCGCGGGGTCTCGCCCAGGAGCTCGTCTTCGTCGTAGCCAGTCATGCGCTCGAAGGCGTCGTTCATCCATCGAATCTTCGGGCCGGGGGGATCCAACGGCGTGCCATCGGTGATGAGCACAGGCTCGTCGGCCTGCTCCAGTGCAGAGGTGAGGTAGCTGACCTTCAGGGACTGCTGACGGGCAGTCAGGAGGTCCGACGCGACCCCAGCCAGCTCCGAGAGAAGGGCCTGCTTCTCCGCGCCGAACGTGCGCGGTTCATAATCGATGACGCAGAGCGTGCCGAGATCGACGCCGTCCGGGCTGGTGAGCAGGGCGCCGGCGTAGAATCGGATGTGAGGGGGGCCGGTCACGAGGGGGTTGTCTTCGAAGCGCGGATCCTCAGTCACGTCCTCCACGACTATCATCTCCTCCTGGTGAACCACGTAGACACAGAAGGAACTGTCGAGGTCGGTCTCACGGGTGTCAAAGCCAAAGCAGGACTTGAACCACTGTCGATCCTCGTCGATGAGCGTGATGAGAGCAGTGGGCGTGTCGCACACCGTTGCCGCCAGGTCCGTGAGGCGGTCAAAGTGCTCCTCCGGCTCGGTGTCGAGAATGTTCAGCGCATGGAGGGCGTCGAGCCGCTCGTCCTCGTTGTCGGGAACAGGGTGGGACATGGCGATCGGCGGTGGGAAAGAGACAGGCTAAAATTCGTACGTCAGCGACAGGCGCACGCTCACCCGTCGTACGGTCTGGGAGGAAAGCTCTTCAACGTCGTAGCCGACGGAGCCGCTGATCAGGGTGCGGTAGTTGAGGGGCAGCTGGCCGCCGGCGGAGACTGCCCAGGCGGAGCGGCGGCTCAGGTCCTGCTCAAACATCGGATCGCTGGCAGATGAACCCGCGCTGCCGCTCACGCTCACGTAGGTGCGTGCCCCGCCGAAGTAGCGCCGCACCTCGCCGCCGACGGAGACGGAGGTGCCGCTGCTGGAGGCGGTAACGTAGGTCGAGGCTTTGAACAGGTAATTGCCGTAGTGCTTGGTCAGCGACGCCACGTGAACGAATGTGCCTCCCCCTCCAAAGTTTAGGTACCGCGTGCCCAGCTCGGCCAAAAAGCCGTGCGGGAGGCTCTTGTAGAGGGAGAGCCCGAACCGGTAGTCCGGGAAGATCGACGAGGCCGATACCCCTGCACTCGCGTAGGCGTAGAAGCCGCTCATGATGGACGGGTAGGCGTCGACCTCGTACTGCAGTCCCCCGGTCGAAAACCGGTTCGCGTACCGCACCCGTCCAATCACGCTGCCGATGGACGTGGCGCGCCCGAGGGTTACCGTGCCGAACGACCAGGGTGCCCGGCCTCCCCGAAAGGCGTCTCGGCGGTAGGTCGCCGACAGGGTGTGTTGCATTTGCTCCTTCTTCAGGTTCCGACGCTGGCGTTTTGCCTCCTCGTCGGTCGGCTGGGCGGCCAAGACGGCGTTGAGCTGGACGAGGGCGGCGTCCGGGCGGTCAAGCCAACGCAGAGCAGCGGCCCGCTTGCGCATGAAGTACGGGTCGTCGGGATGGTGCTCCAGGGCCTGGTTGGCGTACTGGAGGGCTTTGCTGGGCCGGTCCGCCCACGTCTGCACGTCGATCATCGCCTTCACCCCTTCGTAGTGGGCGGGATCCCGCTCCAGAACGTAGCGGAGCTCGGCGCGGGCCGAGTCCCGCCGCTCCTCCCAGGCGAGGGTGCGGGCCACGAAGACGCGAATCCCGTGGTAGTTCGGGCTCCGGTCCAGGGCGCGGTACGCCAGTGTGCGGGCCGTCTCGTAGTTTTCCTGCTCGAAGGCGACGGAGCGGGCCTTTGCGAACAGGGAGTCGGGCGACTGGCCCCGCGCAGGCATCGAGCCGAAAAGGGCGAGCATTAGGACCAAGAAGCCCATCCGGACACGTCCGGGGCGCCCGTCTTGGACGAATGGGGTGTGGAGGGGCACGGGTGGATGTTTTTTATCTGGAAAGCTCATTGTAGCCGGGGCCATTCCCTCCAGGGCCGAGACGATTCCAGCCGTCGATGCAAAACACCTGCTAGCAGGCTGTTGCGCATAGATTCCCCTTCACGCTATCTCCGAATTTGGGTGAATGATTTTCGTATTTTCATAAGTATGCGAAAGGAATTCGCTACATAAATGTTTTTTTGCCTCAGAAAATTGACCGGAGAGGTGCTAAAACGTCAATGCGCAACAGGTTGCTAGGTCGAATCGGCCGTGCGCATCTTCCTCAAAAGGGGGCGGAGTTTCTGCCACACGTTCTGCGCCACGATGCGGTGGCCGGGGGCGGTGGGGTGAATGCCGTCTTCTTGCATCAACGAATCGACGGTCGCCACGTCCTGAAGCACGAATGGGATGAGCTCTACGCGCTCGTATTGCTCAGCGACCGTGGGGTACAACTGCCGGAACTGCTCGGTGTAGTCGGGGCCGAGATTGGGTGGAATGCGCATGCCCGCCAGCAGGACGCGGGCGTCCGGATACGCGGCGAGGGTGGTGTCGATGATGGCCGCGAGATTTCGTCGCGTCGATTGCAGGTCCACCCCCTGGAGGCCGTCGTTGCCCCCGAGCTCCAGCACGAGCACGTCGACCTCCTCGTTCAGCAGCCAGCCGATGCGGCTGCGCCCCCCGGCGGTCGTCTCGCCGCTCACGCCCGCGTTCTGGACGGTCACGTTCCACCCGAGGGAGTCGACCGTTTGCTGCAGGCGGGCGGGGAAGGCGGCCTGCGACGGCACGCCCAGCCCGGCGGCGATGCTGTTGCCGAGGACGAGCACGCGCAGGCCGCCGCTGTTCGTGGTGTCGGGGGCCGAGGCGGAGCGGTCGCCCGACGGGGCCGTTGCGGTGGAGCCGGAGGCGTCGGGCGCGGAGCGCGCGGCGCCAGAATTGGAACGATCCTGCCCACATCCGGCCACGAGCAGGACCCCAGCGAGCAGAAACAGGTATAGACGAGCCGTTGCCATGAAAGTCCAAGAAGAGCGGCACAGATAATACGTGGGCCGAACAGAGCCCCCGCGACTGGGTTTCCGACGGGCACTGCCACGGACACCCTCATTTGACATTTCTCACGGTTCACCACTCGGTTGATGGACGCAGAATCAGTTCTTCACGTCGACGCGCTCACCAAAACGTTCGACAGTGGGGGGCGCACCCTTACGGTCATTGACGACGTGTCTTTCCAGGTGGACGAGGGGGACACCTGTGCCATCGTCGGCCCCTCGGGCAGCGGCAAGACGACGCTGCTGGGCCTTTGCGCCGGGCTCGACCGCCCCACCAGCGGTTCCGTGACGCTCTGCGGGATCGCCCTCGATCCGCTCGACGAGGACGAGCGCGCGGAGGTGCGCAACCAGCACGTCGGCTTCGTTTTCCAGACCTTCCGCTTACTGCCGACGCTCACAGCCCTGGAGAACGTGATGGTGCCCGCCGAGCTGCGCGGAGCCCGAGACGCGCAGGAACGGGCCTCAGACCTGCTCGGTAAGGTGGGCCTCGACGATCGGCTGGACCATTACCCGTCTCAGCTTTCAGGGGGGGAGCAGCAGCGCGTGGCCATGGCGCGGGCCTTCATCAACGAGCCCCGCATCCTCTTCGCCGACGAGCCGACCGGCAACCTCGAC
>CAZSBW010000103.1:0-3280 GCA_964604815.1 uncultured Salinivenus sp.
GCACTTCGCCCACTGTGTCTCGGCTTCGAATCCATCCACCAAACAGCTTCTGAGTCGAAGAATCTCTCTAAACCTGGAAAGAACGCCTCATTCTGAGAATGAAGAACGAAAAATGGCCTCTGCCAGCGGTCAAAAAGATTCACTCCAAGAGCACTCGGTTCTTTCAGTCCCAGCGCTCCGCTCAGAATGACTCATTGTTGAGGTTCTTTCGCGCATCTACCTAATACCAAATGCGAGCATTCATTGTGCATTTTGGCCTATCCCGTCCGGGTAGGGACGCATCGCCATGCGTCCCTACATCGACGTTTGAGGTACAAGATTGGCAAGAGAACCCTGCTGGCAGCCGCGGGAAAGGTGCACAACAAACATTCGCAAACGGTATAAGAACGTTGGCCTTAGCCGGCCGCACACCGATTTGCAAAGGCGGCCTCAATCAAAACGTAGCCGTAAGCGACACGCGGGGAGACAGCTCGCGAGAGCCGGTAGGGGTCGTCGCCCCCAACGCCGGACTCACACGGACATTCACGTCCAGCACCGACGGGTCCGTTGATGCCTGACGCCGGGCGTCCCCCTCCAATAGCGCGTAGGAAATGCCAAACCCGGCAACCGATCCAAGGGCTCGGGCAACTCGACTGGTTTGCTCGCTTGCCTCCAGCGTGAGGGCGCTCCCAAAGAGTGCGCCCACCAATCCTCCCGACCCAACCAGAGCGCTCTGTCCCCCCGTGAAGTCGCGATTCTGCAGGAGCCGGCGGCCCACAACGGCTCCCCCGGTCGCCGAGCCGGTAACCAGGGCCGCCGAGGCCCGTTCGGAAACGCCGTCCTCCAAACCGAAAAGCGCCGTCATCAAGTACACCCCCAAAATCGACGATTGCAGATACAGCCGGGCGTCTCCTTCGGTGTATCGATCGGTCCTCCCCATTCGTTGTCCCAGATAGGCGCCCCCGAGCGAGCCGATCAAGGACATGCCCGCGTCAAGTCGAGGAGTGGCCTTCTCGCCTCCAATGAGCCGTCCAACGCCCAGGCCCACAAAGTTGCCACCCAGTGTGTTGAAACTCAGCATTTCGGCGTGGCCGCTGCTCCAGCTGTTCGCCCGGGCGGCCCGGTAGGCAACCGCTCCCTCAACAGCCCCTGTAAGCGCGATGATTCCCGCTGCGGCCCGGTTTTCAATTCTCTCTCCTCCAATGATTCGACGCAACTGCGCCCCGTGAATGTAGCCCTGAATCCCCCCATAGAGCACCATGTCGGCCTCTGCCTCCGTCACCCGCGCCTCTCGCGTGGCAAGTAACGGAACGAAAAATCCGCCGGTGGCCCCGAGCAGGGTCAGCGTCAGCGCGTTCTCTGCATCCACCCCCAACGCTCCCGCCACGAGTCCCCCTTCGATCAATCCGTGAAACGACACCGCCCCGATGAGATCGGAGCGGCCCGCCTGGGTAAACGTCTGCGGCCCCGCCCTCTCCGACAGCTCCCTCGCAATGTTCTGACGTAGGGCCTTTACCTCGGCAGTACTCAGCCCTCGCCGGGTGCGGCGAGCGCGTCCTCCTTCCCGATACCGAATCACGAGTTCGTACGTGGTGGAATCTCTGCGATACAGCTCCGCCCCCTGAAATCCCGCCACGTCCGGGAAGAGAGCGAGCCGACTCCGGAGATCCGGATCAATGCTGTAGAGCGTACTGTCGCGGTCGAACGGCACCTGCACGTCCTGGGCCGAGACGCCTCCAGCGGAAACGACGACGAGAAGCAAAATCAGGGACACCCCAATTCGGCTCGTTCGGGGACGCCGCGCAAGTCGCGCCTTTCTGTTGATCGCTGAGAGCATCATGACAGAGAAAAAATTGATTCGAGTGAAACGCGGGGCTCCTTCCGAAACGCCCTTGGAAGCAGGCACACGGACACAATCCCGTGACACCGCTCGACAAACCGGACGTGGGGCTCGAAAGACCGGTCGTGTCCGCTCCTTCAGGGGCCAATGTCCGGTCTTTCGACGGGACTGCAAAATGGGATCCACAACGTGAGCGTGTAATCCGTCTCATTCCCCGAATCCTTTCTGCGAATGGACAGATGGTATGAGTGTCATGTCGCAGCAGTCACCCGAGTCGATCCGTTGAGCGGGATGCGATGCCGGCCGTCTCCCTGTCTGCCGCATCGAACCGGACCCCCACCGCACGCTTTCTCGTCCCGCCACGGATCGGAACGGGTGATGTGCCGTTCGGAAGTTGCACGTCCTGTCTACACGACGCCCCCTCCTGATGGCCTCTCTCAAAAAGGCGTGGCCCCATCACGGGCTTCTTTCCCTTTTCGTCTGGCTCTGGGGGGCCAACTTCGTTTTGGCTGAGGTCGCCTTGCGCGAGATGGCTCCCATCTCGTTCAGCGTGTCCCGCTTCCTGATGGGGGGCGGCGCCCTTCTCGCCCTTCTCTACACCCAGCGCCCCGCGCCGACCGCGGACGAGGCCGCGGCGCGCCTCTTCCCCAACGTTGAATGGGGCGACTGGCCGCGCCTGCTGGCCGTGTCCGTCCTCGGGGCCACCCTCGCCCCCTGGCTCGGCATCGAGGGGCTGGGCCTCACCCACAGCGGCCGCGCCTCACTCTGGCTCGCGCTGGGCCCAGTCCTTAGCTCGGCCGTCGGCTACCTGGGGGAGACCGAGCGCATCGGGTGGATCGGGTACACCGGGATCGGAATGGCGGGCCTCGGAACCTTCGTCCTCGCCGGGGACGGACTGCGGCCCGAACAAGCCTACTGGGCCGGCGACCTGCTCCTCTTCACGGCCCTGCTCATGACGGTCGCGGAGATGCACCTCATCAAGCCCTTGGTCGCTCAGTACGGCTCGATCCCCATGGTCGCCCTGCGGACCACCATCGGCGGCGGGCTCTACCTTCTAATCGCCAGCTCCGCCCTCGCTCAGGAGCCCTGGTTGTCACTCAGCGCCTGGACATGGATCGCCATTCTGCTGGGCGGCGGCATCGGGGTAGGGCTGGGCCAGTGGATTAAGTACCGCGCCCTCAACGTGATCGGCCCCACCCGCGTGGTGTTTTACGGCAACCTCGTACCGGTCGCCACCCTCCTTCTGGCGTGGCTCACGATTGGCACCAGCCCCTCCGGCCTTGAGCTTGTGGCCGCCGTCCTCATTGTCGTCGGCGCCGTTTGCCTGCAAGTCGTCGACCTGCGCACCACCGCCGCCCCGCCCCCTGCCGAGCCCAAGCCCGAGGTGTCCTCGTAACCCCCCCCCTCACCCCCCGTCCCCCCAACCCCCCCCCAAGTTCTGAACCGCCAACCTTCCCAATT
>CAZSBW010000103.1:3290-8457 GCA_964604815.1 uncultured Salinivenus sp.
CCTCTGCCAATTTTCTAATCTGCCAATCTTCCAACTGCCCCCCTTCCCCGACTACGACGCCGCAGCCGTCTCCTCCTGAACAACGACCTCAAACAGCGACGACACCGTGAGCCCCTGCACGATGACCGAGAAGACGACGACGCTGTAGGTGGCCGTCACGAACAGGTCCTTCACCGCAACGCCCTCGATCGTCACAGCCGGCAGCGAAAGGGCCAGCGCCACCGAGATGCCCCCCTTCAACCCGCCCCACGTGAGGATGCGAATCGTGCCTTGCTCGAACGTCCGCATCATCCGCATGATCGAAATGGGCACCCCCACGCCAGCGAAGCGGCCGATCAGCGCAACCGCAATGGTCGCGACGCCAAAAATGACGTAATCCACCGTCCACGGGATGATGAGCACCTCCAGCCCAATGAGGAGGAAGAGGATGGCGTTCAATGCCTCATCGACCACGTGCCAGAACTTGTGGACGTAGCTGCCGGCCACGTTGGCCATGTAGTCGGGGCGTCCGCTGTGCCCTACGAACAGGCCCGTCACGACCATCGCGAGAGGGGCCGAGACGTGCAGGAGGTGGGCAACCTGCGTTCCGGCCAGCACCATGGCCAGGGTCACCAGCACCTCCAACTCCACGTGCTCGTTGTCGATGTAGCGCAGCGCCACGAACCCAAAGTAGCCGAGCACAGCCCCAAAGAGAATGCCGCCCAGGGCCTCCGTCGCAAACAGGCTCAGGATATCCATCGCGCTAACGGCTCCTCCCCCCTCCTGTACCACGCTCAGAATCGTGAGAAAAATCACCACGCCGATGCCGTCGTTAAAGAGCGACTCGCCTGCAATTTTCGTCTCCAGGGACGTTGAGATGTTCATGTCGGACTTCTGCACCATCGCGAGGACGGCAATCGGATCGGTGGGCGCGATGAGGGCCCCAAAAAGCAGGCAGTACACGTACTGCACTTCAATCTCGAGCAGGGGCAGAATGCCGTACGACAGCGTCCCGACGAGCACCGTCGTCAGCAACACCCCAACTGTGGCGAGGAGAAGAATGGGCCATTTTTCCTCTCGAAGCTTGCGCAGGTTGACCTCCAGGGCCCCGGCAAACAGCAGAAAGCTCAGCATGACGTCGAGCAACACCTGCGAGAAGTCATAATTCCGCAGGATGGTCCGTGCGGTTGCCAGCAACTCGGGGACGCCGAAGCTGAGGAGCATGACCGCGCCCGACAGACACAGAGCCAAGGCCATCAGCCCAATCGTGGACGGCAACTGCAGGTAGTGCACGTTGATAAACGTGAAAAGGGCCGCGAGGAAGACGAGCGTTGCGACGAGTTGGAGAACACTCATGGAAGGGGGAGCCGACGAGTGAACGGAGCGTTAGAATGGACCTGCACAGGAAGAACGTGTTAATAAAGAAAGCGGTCGTCGTCAAAAAGTGAAACCACCGGCGTGCACGTCATCCCCCAGATCGACGACTGTCCTTTACAGCCGCGTTTCCAATCGTTTCTTTAAGGGAAAGTGAGCCAAACTCCCATGGAGCTGCGAGCGCAGGCGGAAATCCCAAACGTGCGTTTCCCCTCCCTGGTAGGTCTCCCCATTTTGAGTTCGCTCACTCCCAATCGAGTAGCGCTAAGAACCAGCGAAGAGACGCCGACTCGAAAACCCGACCCGCTCATTGACCCTTCCCTTTCTCCAAACGCAGCATCTGTCCCTGGACTTCCCCCGTTTCCCGTGTCCGCATGATCACGATCGACCGAACGCTGATCCGAAATATCGTTCTGTTCCTCTTGGGATACCTGGGGCTGCTTCTCTGCCTCGTGTACGTGGAGCACGGGAGCGGAGCCCCCAGCATCGACTCCTTCGGCGACGCGTTCTGGTTTTCAGTGGTCACGCTCACAACGGTCGGATACGGGGATCTTTATCCCACAACCACCTTCGGGCGAGTGCTGGGCTTTTTCTTCGTTGTGGGAAGCCTGGGCATCACAGCCGCCCTCATCGGAAACTTCGTCGAATACCTCACAGAAATGGAGGAACGCAGAAAGATGGGCCACCACGGCACCGACTTTGAAAATCACGTCGTCATTGTCGGCTGGAGTCCCTTCGCTGAAACGGTGGCCGAGCAGCTCCTCGCCGCCGGACGGCAGGTGGCCGTCATTACCGAACACCAGGATCAGGTGGACCTCATCCACGAACGGTTCGAGGAGGATCCCGTCTTCGTGCTGTTCACCGACCTGGACAACGTCGAGCGGTTCGAAAAGGCCAACGTCCGCGCGGCCCGAGGCGTCTTCGTGAACCTCGACTCCGACACCGACAGCCTTATCACCATCATTAACCTGAAACGCCACTTTGGCAACCGCAACTACATCGTCTCCATCGAGAATGACGACCTGCGGCAAACCTTTCTGACGGCTGGGGCCACGCACGTGCTCTTTCGGGACGGAATTGCGGCAAAGCTGACGGCGAGCTACATCTTTGAGCCGGACGTGGCCAATTTTAGCACCGACCTGCTCGGGTCCTCAGGGGTACAGGAAGACTACGACATTCGGCAGTACTACGTCCGCTCCAACCACCGGTACAGCGGCGCGCGCTACGGGGAGGTGATGGAGGACTTGAAGACACACGACTGCCTGCCCATTGGCCTCCACAAGCGAGACGACTCGCCCGAGGAGGACGAGCTCCTCAAGCTGCCATCGAGCGACACGGTCGTGGAGGCCGGCGATTACATCCTCCTCATCCTCGACGGCAGCCAGGGACAGGCGATGCGCGACCTCTTCGGGGTGGAGGAAGGCATCTAACCAATGCCGAAGAGAATTACTACTCCCCACTTTTCCGCGAACAGTCGAACGATTCGGCATCCCTCCCTCCTGATGCCCGCCTCGCCAGTCAGGATTTGTTCTGCTTCGGTCATCGCCCTGCTGCTCCTGGGTCCGGTGATCCCCCTCGCCACCCACGCCCAGCCGCTGTACGACCTTCGCTGGGACCCGGCGCTCTCGTCGGAGGTGGGCGCCGAAAACCTCGTCACCCTGCGCCGCGGTCTGATGCACCTCGAACATCAGGTGCTTCCTCTACAGTGGGGAAATGAGGACACCTGGCACGAAAAAGCGTTCGGGGTGGCGTACCGGCTCAGCCGCGTGGTTTTCCTGGAGCGGCCGTTCACGAGCGCCTTGCACCTCACCCAGCACGAGGTATTTGGGCACGGCGCCGCCGCGCGGCAAACCGGCGCTTTCGGGACCACGTACGACATCGGCCTGCCCTGGCCGTACGGATCCGGCGGCGGTCGCGCCTACTACCCGTCCGAGGCCAACTTCCACGCCGTCGAAGACGTGTACGCCACGGCCAACGGCCCCAACAGCGCCCTCGAGCTCGCCCGGGTCGTGCGGGGCCGCGCCATGCTTCGGGGGACGCTGTACTACGACGAAGTAGCCCTCGGCGTCTCCGGGCACTTCGACCTCCCCCTTTACATCCTGGGCACCGACGACCGAACCGCAGAGGGCGACGTGGCCACGTACCTGCGCGACCTGCCGCATTCGTCGCTCACCCTGACAACCCTCAAACGCCGAGCGCTGGTGAGCCTGGCGGACCCCTTCATTCTGCTCGCGCTGGGCTCCTCGCTCCGAAATCACTTCTGGCGCGGCACGAAGACGGCCCCGCTTCCCACGATCGAATGGCGATCGGTTCGGTACCTTCCCTCCGTCCACCTTGCCCTCTCACCCTTCGGCCCCGAGGTTGTCCTGGAGCACCTTGCCGTGCACGGAACCCGCCTGTGGCGGGTGTCGACCCGCCTCGGCGACGGCCCGTACGGCCGATTTGGCGGCGCGGGGCTCGACGTCCGCAACGTGCTCCGCACGAGCCGCCTGCGCACCGACGTCCGGCTCGACGTCTGGTACCAGCCCCTTCGCCTCCTGAGCCCACCCGTCCGGACCACCCGATCAAGGCGACGGCCGCCCGGCCGCTCCGCGCCGGAGAGCAGCCCGATCGTCGATCCCTTCGCCGTCGGCGGACGGGTGGAGGTCTCGGCCTCGATCCGCCCAACGCCCGACTGGCCCGTCTTTGCGACCGGCACCCTCGGGTACAAGACCGACGGCTTCGTGGTCGGCGAACGCCTCGACGAGGGCGTTCTCGTCGAGTTCGGGCTCCGCCTGGACACAACGGTCCTGGAATAGCGCACGGCCTACTCCGTCACCTCCACCTCGGAGGGGTAAAACGCCACGTGATCCTCAATCTCCGACGCCGCGTCCGACGGGTCCGGATAGTACCAGGCGGCGTTGTCTGCCCGCGAGCCGTTCGCGACCACGTCGTAGTAGTGGGCTTCTCCCTTCCATGGACACGTGGTTTTGTGGTCGCTCGTCTCAAGGTACTCCTCGCTCAGCGATTCGGGCGGGAAATAATGATTGCCTTCCACGACGACGGTGTCGTCACTTTCGGCGAGAACGGTGTCGTCAAAAACGGCCTTCATAACAAAGTCGGTGTGTTGAGTGAGACGTCTAAAATCGCAACCCTGCAAGTTGCTCCTGCGGACGGTCTTTTAGAACGGATCCGCAGAGCAGCATCTGGGAGAGCAACACGCGGGCGGCCCGACCCTGTTCCGACCGTCGGACGTAACCGTATGCGGGATATGTCAATCAGGGGTTGAAGTCTCGGACCTTCAGCGTCCCGAAAAATCCCTTGGCAGGTCATTCCGCACAAGGGAATCCCAGATTCCCAGATGCGGAATCTTTTCGGTGCTAGCACCGCCGGTTATCGAAGAGATCCACGAAAGCCTTCGGGATGACATGCTCAGATTCGGGATTTTTCGGGACGCAAACGGCAGACGTTTGCAGTTGAAGCTCAACCCCTGATTCGCATGGGATCTTCTCCGATAGAACCCAGCAGCTCAGCCAAATCCGGAGCCACTCGCAAAGTGCATGATAACCCTGCGGAGTTGGTATCACGTCCTCCGCCCCACCTTCGTGAGCGGGACTCGCGCGCCGACGATGGTCGTGCGTCCCCGATCTGAACTCCAGGCGATTGTCGAGCGCGAGCTCGACCGCCTCCTCGGCGTCGATGGGGAGCCGGTCGTCACACGGCACGTCCGACGGCCGCGCGCCCTTCCGCAGTACCCCCCGGGCTGCGGCCCTGTCAAAGCCCCCTTCGGACGCTGGAGCAGGCGCGCGACAGCCTCTGTTTTGCCGGCAACTAC
>CAZSBW010000104.1:0-8441 GCA_964604815.1 uncultured Salinivenus sp.
GGCCTTGTTGAATGAAGGACGGATCAGAATCCAATTGCGGGGCAGCCATCGGGAATTCCAGTCAGTGAGGAGGTCATCCGACCGCTCGATTTCTCCTTCGATTTTGCGTCAGCGGTAGGCACCTCCGAAGAGACTTCCAGCGTCGAAAATTGGGGAGAATACAACGATGCTTTCGTTGATCGGGGGCGGCTGACAGTTTGGGTCTTCGAGGAGGCCCTTCAGGAGTGGAGGGCCGACCGTGAGCCTCAACAGGGAGCACAGTGGATCTTTACCGACCGGGCCATCGAAACGTGCCTGCAGATCAAGATGGTTTATGGACTGATCCTCCGAGAGACTGAAGGATTCGTGGAGTCGCTTTTCGAACTTATGGGATTGGAGGACCTGCCGGCTCCCGACAGGGAAATCCCAGATTTCCAACGACTCTGTCGAAGTGTCAAGGAGACCTTGACATCGATCTTCCGACCTCTTCGAAGACCTCCCCGGTGCATCTGGTAATTGACTCGACGGGGCTCAAAGTTTACGGAGAAGGAGACTGGAAACGGCACATTCACAGAAAGCAAAAGCGGCGGACCTGGCGGAAGCTCCACCTGGGGGGCGATAGCGAGACGGGAGAAATAACTGCGGTCACGATCACGGACAACACCTCCGGGGACAGCTCGCAGGTCGAGCCGCTGCTGGAGGAGACGCTTTCTGAGAACTCGGAAGCAGAGAACTCGGAAGCAGAAAGTTCAAAGACGCTTCTCGACAAGGTCGGAGCCGATGGGGCCTACGACACCTTCGATGTCTATGAGATCATCGACTCCTACGGAGCCAGTCCGGTGATCCCGCCGCAGAAAAACGCTAAGATCAAGAAGCATGGGAACTGCAGTGGCCCGCCTCTTCTCCGCGATGAGGCGCTCCGATACATCCGCCAGCACAGGCGCAACAAGTGGAAACGAGTCCACAACTACCATCAGCGGAGCTTGGCCGAGTGCACCTCAACGAGATCGGGCGGATTGTGGCGGCGGAATGGACGCGATCGGAGGAATTGCGCGAGGAGGTGATTCTCGACCCATTCGTGATCATGCCAAACCACGTTGTTGGTATGACCAGCACGTGCTGCGTGGATCGCGACGAGGACACATGCTTCGGTCGCAACGCGGACCGCCGCTGAGGATCCTACTGATCCGTGCACAGGTAGGTAAACAAAATCTCCGGTGTGCTAGGAAATCTCTGATTTCCAAGACCGTGTTAGGTCGCGAGGCAGAATCGTCTTTAGGAGTCCATTCCCGTATCAGTAATGGAACCGTCGCCCGGACACGTTCTTCACAAACCGCGAGTCGATGGGATGTCGATTTTCTGAACCGATTTCCTACGGCTTTATGGCTTCCTCTGATGCCTCCCCTTCAGGTGACCGAGAACGGCCGGATCCTGACCGGCCTCAAGCAGAGCAGGCGCGCCTCCGCACCCTCCGCCGCTACGCGGTCGTCGGCACCCAGCCAGAGCCGAACTTCGACCGCATCACCCGCGTGGCGGCTTCTCTCTTCGACGCACCGATCGCCCTAATCAGCTTCGTGGCCGAAGACCAGCAGTGGTTCAAGTCCGCCGTCGGCGTCGAAAGCGGCGGGCGGGGCCTTGAGCAAAGCTTTTGCCTGGAGGCGATTCGGTCGGACGGAACGACCGTAATCGAGGATGCAACTAAGACGGAGCGGTTCGCCGATCACCCCCTCGTGAGCGGCCCGATGGGCGTCCGGTTTTACGCGGGCGCACCGTTAAAGGCCCCCAACGGGTGCCGGATTGGGACGCTGTGCGTGTTGGACACGGCGCCGAGGCAGCTTTCCGACGAGGAGGCCGGTCGGCTGCAGGACCTGGCCGAGATGGTCATGAGCGAGCTGGAGCTGCGGCGAAACACCAAAGAAAAACTTCAAGAGAGAGACGAGCGGCTCCAATCGATCGCCGAGAACGTCTCAGAAGGCATCTACCGGTCCACTCCGGACGAAGGGCTGGTGAACGTCAATCAGGCCTTCGCCGAGATGTTTGGGTACGACTCGGTCGAGGAGGTCCTGGGGGTCGCTCCTGAGGAGCTCTATGCCGACCCCGACGAGCGGGAGCGAATCCTGGAAAAGGCCGACGAGCAAGGCGGGCTCGATGGGAAGGACATTGAGTTTCGCCGAGCAGACGGCTCAACGTTTACGGGCCGCGTTACCGACACGGTCGTTCGGGGAGACGATGGAAAGGTTCTCTTCTACGGCGGAGTGATCGCCGACGTAACCGAGCGGAAGCGGAGGGAGCGAGAACTTCAGAAAAACGAGCGCCGCTTCGAGGCCCTGTTCGATGACCCGAACATCCTGGCCGGTCTGCTTGACGAAGACGGGAAGCTCCTTGGGGCGAATCGGACGTCTATAGAGTACATCGAGGCAAGACCGGAGGAGGTCATCGGAGAGCCTTTCTGGGAGACCCCCTGGTGGACCGACGAGATGCGCGGGACGATTCGGGAGAAGGTCCTCACGGCCGCCAGTGGGGAGTACGTCGAGTACGAGGCCGACCTGAATCGCCCGGACGGGACGCCCTATAGCGTGACAGGCTCCATCCGGCCTGTGACGGACGAGGAGGGAACAGTGGTCTCTCTTTTCGTGACGGCCCGCGACATTACCCGCCGCAAACGGCGAGAGCGGAAGCTGAAGGAGAGTCGCCGGAAGCTCCGCAAGGAAAAAAGGCGGATCCAGGCGATCACCGAAAACGTGTCGGACGGGATTTACCGCTCGACCGCGGAGGAGGGAATCGTCTACGCCAATCAAGCCTTCATCGGGATGTTCGGTTACCGAGACCTCGAGAAGTTGAAGGCGGCAGGGTCGGAGGCCCTCTACGCCGACCAAGCACAGCGAAAGGAGCTCATCGAAAAGGAAATTGAGAACGGGAGACTCGACCGCGAGGAGGTCCGGTTCCGGCGGAAAGACGGGACGACGTTCATCGGGTTGCTTAGCAGTCAACAGGTCGAGGGGAAGGACCAGGAGAAGACATACTTCGACGGGGCGATCACCGACATTACCGAGCGGAAGCGACGCGAGGAGGAACTCAGGCAGCGCCGGCGGGACATTGAAGCCCTCTACGAGACGACTCGCCGGCTGCTTCGAGCCGAAAGCCGAGAGGCCGTTTACGACCGCATCCACGGAGTCTTGCGGAGGGTCTTCGACCATGACCTGGTCAACACCGGAATTCGGGAGGAGGATGTCGTCCGTCCGGTTCGAACGGACCGTGGCGAGGGGGCCGAGGTGCCCGCACCGAGCCCGAGCCCCATCGATGGCAATAGCATCTCGGCCCAGGTCCTTCAGAACAGAGGGACGGTCGTGGTGACCGACCTGGATGATCTCGAAAACGAGTTTGACTACGGGAACTTGCGCTCGGCGGCAGGGGTGCCGATCGGCGAACGGGGCGTGATTATCGTGGGCCGGGTCGGAGACGGGTCCTTCGACCGGTTCAATCTCCGGTTGGTTGAGGTGCTGGCCGGCTACGCGGCCCTCGTCCTCGGCCGCCTTGAGCGGGAGGACGAGCTCCTCAGGGCAAAGAAGGAGGCGGAGGAGGCGGCCCGGCTCAAGGCCTCAATGCTCGCAAACATGAGCCACGAGATTCGCACGCCGCTGACCTCGATCATTGGCTTCTCCGAGACGATCGGCGAAGAGATCAAGGACTTAGAGGATCGGCCCCGCGAAGCCAACCTCCCGCAGCTGGCTCGATTTGCGAGACTGATTGAGCAGGGGGGGAACCGGCTGCTAGATACCGTCGACGACATTCTCAACCTCTCGAAACTGGAAGCCGGAGACACCGAGATGAACGCGAGATCGATTGATCTGGGCGAGCAAGCCGGGCGAGTCGCCAGCGAACTGAAGCCGAAAGCAGAAGACGCCGGACTCGACCTCACGGTGAAGGCCGACGACACGTCTGCCCAGGCCGATGAGGGGGGCGTGCAGATCGTTTTGCAGAACCTTCTTTCCAATGCGATCAAGTACACCGAGGAGGGGGGGGAGGTGTGGGTGCGGGTCTACCGGAACGAGGCAAAAGCGATTCTCGAAGTGGAGGATACGGGTATCGGAATGGAGCCGGAGGTGGCTGAGACCCTCTTCGAACCCTTCCGGCAGGCCTCCGAGGGAATAGATCGAGAGCACGAAGGGGTTGGCATCGGCCTGGCGGTCGTCAGGCGGGCTGTCGAGCAGATGGGCGGAACCGTAGCCGTGAAGACGCAGAAGGGGGAAGGGAGCCGATTCACGGTCCAGCTTCCGCGGGCTGATCGGGCAGACTGATTGGGAGATGAGGAAGCTTCAGGGGGGACTCTGCCTCTAGACACGCAGAAATACGTTTATCATTCTGAGCGAGCGACGAACAGAGTGAGGAGGGGGCTATCGCATTGCTCCGTCCCGGGGGCGGTGAGAAACTCAAGTGAACGTGAGCTACTACACGACGGAGCGCCCCCGCCCCGGTTCGGATTCCGCCCGGCGGCCCTCGGGGAACGCTGAACCTTGCGCCGCGGGACGCCGTACGGACGGAGCGTATCTGTTGCGATCAAGGCGCTGCGCCATGCCCCTGCTTTCGGTGGACCAATTGGACGTGCGGCTCGA
The DNA here is from genome assembly GCA_964604815.1 of uncultured Salinivenus sp. Classification (GTDB taxonomy): domain Bacteria; phylum Bacteroidota; class Rhodothermia; order Rhodothermales; family Salinibacteraceae; genus Salinibacter. The sequence goes on from CAZSBW010000104.1 coordinate 4,593, forward strand.
CGGCCACGAGATCCTCGCGGACGTGGAATTCGAGATGGAGCAGGGCACATGGATTGGGTTGCTCGGGCCCAACGGCAGCGGCAAGACGACCCTGCTCCGGGCCATCGGCACGCACATTCCGTTCGACGGCACCATCCGTCTCGATGGGCGTCGCGTGGACGACTGGACGGCCCGCGAGCGGGCGCGCCGACTGGCCTACGTCCGACAGGCCTCGTCGCTGACGTTCGACTTTACGGTCGAGGAACTGGTGCTGCTGGGCCGCGCGCCGCACCGGGGCTGGCTGCAGGCCTACCGCTCCGACGACCGCTCGCTCGTACGGGAGGCGCTGTCGATGGTCGACCTGGACGGATTTGCGGACCGGTCGGTGCTGTCCCTCAGCGGAGGCGAGATGCAGCGCGTTTTCCTCGCGCAGGCCCTCGTGCAAGAGGCCGATCTCCTGTTGCTCGATGAGCCGACCTCTCACCTCGACGTCCACTACCAGTTTGCGTTCATGGAGCAGGTGCAGGCCCTCGTGAATGGGGGGCGAACGGTGCTCGCGGTGTTTCATGACCTGGAGCTGGCGGCCCGCTACGCCGATCGACTGTTGGTGCTGCAGGAGGGCCGGATCCTGTCGCGGGGCGCGCCCGGGGCGGTCCTCACCCCCGAGTGCATCGCCGACGTGTTTGGGATGCGGACCCACATTGACCGCCGGGACGACGGGACGCTCCGCATCGAGTACGTGGCGCCGGTGTCGCAGCCGGCGCTGGTCCGGCCCGCCGAGAAAGGAGCAGCCCCCGCCCGATCGCCGTAGGAACCCGAAACGAGCCGCCGGACCGCTCGTGCCATGCCCCGCGCTTCCTCTGTTTCCGATCTCCCCAATCCGTTCTCTCTCCACCATGAGCAAACGAATCTACACGCGCACCGGCGACGATGGGACCACGGCCCTGTTCGGCGGGGAGCGAGTCGAGAAGGGAAATCCCCGCATCGACGCGTACGGCACGGTCGACGAGGCCAACTCCGTCGTCGGGCTGGCGCGGGCGCACCTGGACGAGGCGCCCGGAGGCGAGCGGCTCGATCCCGTCCTCGGCGAGGTGCAGGAAGAACTCTTCATCGTCGGGGCCGACCTCGCCACGCCCCTTGACGCCGAGCCGATGGTGCCCCGAATTCAGGACGAGCACGTGGGGCGGGTGGAGGACCGCATCGACACGTTCGACGCCGACCTCGAGCCCCTCGAGAAATTTGTTCTGCCGGGCGGATCTCCGGCGGGGGCCTCGCTGCACTCCGCCCGCACCGTGTGCCGGCGAGCCGAGCGGCTCGCCGTACAGGCAGGCACGTCCACGTCGATCAACGAGGAAGCCGTCGTGTACCTGAATCGGCTCTCCGACCTGCTGTTTGTGCTGGCGCGGTGGGCCAACAAGCAGGCGGGGGTTCAGGAGGACACCTGGACGCCGAAGGAGCCCGCTCCCGAGGATCCGTCGGAGACCGGTTCTGAATGATTCGTGCTCCGAGGGATTGAGGAGCGTCCCCGCGGAGAGAATCACACTCCACGTCAAAAACGGGATCTGGGGGTCTTCGGAGAAGGACGGATCGGCCCGTGTGCCCAGACGCACGCCCGGGCCTTCCTCTGAAGAAACACGGCAGTCGAGCCCTCGTCCGGGATCGACTCTCGATCGGTTGCTGGGCATCTCTGTTGACTCTGTGTCTTTACACGGCTTTCTTAAGGGCGTGTCGCCGAAAAATTTTCCAGGAATGTCTTCGTTTCCGTATGAGACACGGCTCCTCATTCGTCGTCGGTGTGCTCTCCCTGCTCGTGGTGGGGCTTGCAGGCTCGGTTGAGGCGGCTCCCGAGGCCGCGCCCCCGGAGGGAGCGACGTCATTGCCCCACTTTGGCGTTTCGGCGGAGAAGTACGAGGTGACGTCCCACCGCGTCTCGCGGTATCAGACGTTTGCGGACCTGCTCGCGCCGTATGGGGTCTCTCCCAACACGGCGGTCCGGCTCGCCCGGTCCGTCCGACCAGACTTTGACGTGCGGGACGTGAAGGCGGGACAGCCCTATCGGGTGTACGTAAACCCGTGGCTGCAGCGCGCGCAGTACGTGATCTACGAGGTGGACCCCGTTCGGTACGTGGTGTTCGACGTGCAGAACCCGTCGCAGAGTCGGCTTCGGCGGCGCCCGGTGGACCGGTCGTGGGCGGTGGTTCGGGGCACCATCGAGAGCTCCCTGTATGAGACCCTTACCGAAAACGACGTGCATCCGTCGCTCGCTCTTCGGCTCTCGGAGGTCTTCGCCTGGCAAATTGACTTTTTTCGCATTCGAAAGGGCGATTCGTTTCGGGTGCTCTACGAGAAGCGGGTTGTGGGGGGACAGCGCATTCAGCCCGGCAAGATTCTCGCCGCGTCGTTCGAGCACCAGGACGAGAAGCGCTTCGGGTTTCGGTTTGACGACGGGAGCGGCCCCCGGTACTTCGACCGAGAGGGGGAAAGCCTCCGTCGGAAGCTGCTGAAGGCGCCGCTCCGCTTTACCCGCATCAGTTCGGGGTACACGCACAGCCGACGCCATCCGATTCTCAATCGAGACATGCCCCATCGGGGCGTTGACTATGCGGCCCCCCGGGGCACGCCCGTCCACGCGGTGGGCAGCGGGGTCGTCGTGAAGGCGGGCCGCTATGGGCCCAATGGCAAGTACGTCAAGATCCGGCACAACGAGACCTACACCAGCGGCTACATGCACCTCGCGAGCTTTGCCGACGGTGTGGGAACGGGCGCGAAGGTCAAGCAGGGCGAGACGATCGGCTACGTGGGCAGCACGGGGCGATCGACGGGGCCTCACCTGGACTACCGGCTCTGGAAGCATGGGCACCCCGTGGATCCCTACGAACTGGAGCTCCCGCCGTCCCGTCCGGTGTACCCGCAGCACCGCACCGCCTTCCGGCAGCTGGTTCAGGATCGGATGAACCGCCTCTACCCGCTCCGCACCTTTCCAGAGGCCGCCGGGCAGTTCTCTTGAGGTCATCGCGATCGATCATGTGCGCACCGCGATTTTTTTGCAGCACTTTATCGTTTGAGGGCGGCAGTTTGAATTCAGGCGTCATCGACGATTATTCGGAACCATCAAGACGACTATTCGGAACCTTCAAAAAGGGGGAGTTTGTGCCGTGGGGGGGATCGACTTTCTCGTTCTTTGCATGAACCGAAACCCATTTCCTATGTCTCAGAACGCATCTGATCGCCTCGTTTCTGGGTGGCTCGTTAACACGGGTGCTATTCTTGGAGGAATTGCCGCCTTGGTGGCAGCAGCCGGGTTCTATCTCAAGACCGCGAGTCATCCAAGCTGGGAGTTTTACCTTCAGGTCGGATTTTTTGGACTCACGCTCGCTTTTTTCGTAGGCATTGCAATGTCGTTGCAGGCGGGCTATCGGCTGTTTCGTAGGTATTCTCGTATAGAGAAGCCATTTACGCTGTCTATCCTTGCTCCCGTTGCGGGCGTCGTGGGATCGACTTCAGCCATATTTGCCTTGTGGGGCTTCTTCTTCCTCGCCTTTGGCTTTCCCAATGCGTCATTGTTTCTACAAGTGGGATTGGCAGGAGTCGGACTGGCGTCGCTGTTGAGCGTAGGGGGACTGACGCGTCAGTTTGCCTGAGCGGGGGGTACGGAGGGCGGATGTTGGGGCAGTTTTTTGTCTCTTGCTGCTCCGCGCCTCTTTGATCGGTGGTAGTCCTTTGTTGGACAAATCCGACGGTCGCTCTCGGTTCCTTTCCGAGAGGCATGATTGCTGGCATGGCCCTTCAGTTGCGAAGTGATTCGTTCGGCGGGACGGGACCGGCGCTTCTGGTGCACGGCGGGGCGTGGGACATTCCCGACGCGGCGCT
>CAZSBW010000105.1:0-8440 GCA_964604815.1 uncultured Salinivenus sp.
TCTACTTAGCCCAAGCGATGAGGGGCAGCGATCATGTCGAAAGTGACGACCGATCGCAGACGGCTGGTTCCTTCAGAAGCCACAATCGGTAATTTGAGGCTCGTCGTCAATCGCCCACAACAGAGGGGCACGACGTGGGTTCGCGATTCCAAATTCCACACTCCGCACTCCGAATTCCGGACCCGCTACCGATCGCGCTTGATGGCAAACTCCGTGAGTCCGATTAGGGAAGCGCGCGCGTCAGAGGGGGGAAGGGCGGCGAGATGGGATTTGGCCTCCTCCGCGAGCGATTCCATTCGGGACCGGGCGTAGGCGATTCCCTCGTGCTCGCGCACGAACGTCGCGATGGTCTGCAAGTCGTCCCGGCTCTTGTCGTCCTGGTCGACGAGCTTGAGGATGCGCTTGCGCTCGCTGCGCCCCGCGTCCCGAAGGGCCACGATGAGCGGGAGCGTCATCTTCTTCTCCTGCAGATCGATCCCGATGGGCTTGCCCGACGCCTCGGTGCTGAAGTCGAAGAGGTCGTCGCGGATCTGGAAGGCCAGGCCCAGCGTTTCGCCGAAGCGATTCATGCGCTCGACGAGGGCCTCGTCTTCGCTCACGCTTACGGCGCCGCTCTTCGCACAGGCGGAGATGAGCGACGCCGTCTTGTCGGAGATGATGCGGAAGTACGTGTCCTCGTCGATGTCCAGCAGGCGCGACTTTTCGATCTGGAGGAGCTCGCCCTCACTCATCCGGCGGACGGCGTCCGAGAGGGTGTGGAGGATCGTGTAGTCGTCGTGGTCGAGGGAGAGCAGAAGCCCCCGGCTCAGCAGAAAATCCCCCATCAGCACCGCGATTTTGTTCTTCCACAGGGCGTTGATGGAGAAGACGCCGCGGCGTTCTTCGGCGTCGTCCACCACGTCGTCGTGGACGAGCGTAGCGGTGTGGAGGAGCTCGACGAGCGCGGCGGCGCGGTGAGTAATTTCGGTCGCGGAGCCCGCACACGCCTTTGCCGAGAGGAGGACGAGGAGGGGGCGGATCCGCTTGCCCTTTTGCCAGAGGACGTACTGCGTGATCTTGTCCAGCAACGTGTGGTCGGCCCGCATCGCCTCGCGGAAGTACGTCTGGAACGCGTCCAGGTCGTCCTCGACGGGCGTGCGGATGGCGTCCAGCGTGGTCGGGATTGAGCGGTCCACCGGCAGGGGCTCGTCCGGGGGCGGAAGCGACGACTCGGTGGCGGCTTGGCCGTTGGAGGCGAGGGAGGAGGCGTCGGCCATCGCTGGTTTTCAGTTATGATTGAAAGGACTCGACCATCGGTACGGGTCGCTGGGGAAAAGGTTTGGGGACATCCGACTCGGCAGGTTTGAGGGAGAACGCAAGACCGAGCCCTCGAAGGTGTGGTTGAGCGGCGTTGAGACGGAAAATGGGGAGTGGGAAAGCGACCGTGTATGGAATGAGAAAATGTGTATACCGAATATCCGCATCAGGCATCAGATGCTTAGCGATCTTCGGCAGTTGGTATCAGTTGGGGGCAATTGAACTTTGCACGCTCCCGATCCTCAGCCTTTCCTAAAATTGCCCTTGGTTACCCATGGAATGGATGCAAAAAAGTGTCACCCTCACCCCCAAGCCGCGTGGCTTTCACCTCGTAACCGACGAGGTCTTGGAGCAGGTGCCCGAAATTAAGAACGTGCAGGTTGGGCTGCTCCACGTGTTCATCCAGCACACGTCCGCGTCCCTCACGATCAATGAGAATGCGGCCCCGGCCGTGCGGGGTGACATGGAGCGCCACTTCAACGAGATGGTGCCCGAGAACCAGCCCTACTACGAGCACACCGTCGAGGGGCCGGATGACATGCCGGCGCACATCAAGGCCTCGATGCTGGACACGAGCCTTTCAGTTCCCATACGAGACGGCCAACTGGCGTTTGGCACCTGGCAGGGCATCTACCTCAACGAGCACAGAAATCGGGGCGGGGCGCGGTCCCTTCTTCTCACAATTCGCGGTGAGTGGAACGAGGCCGCGTAGGGAGGACCGCTTACTCGCCCCGCCGGTTCCAGCAGGGACCGATTGTGACGACGGGGCGGGCGTTGAAGGAGGGGAAGAACCGTCAGTTGGGCGTGCTCGCGGCCGCCCCGTCCCCCGACGGCGCCCGGTCGCCCGGCAGATCGGTGTGCTCATCGGTCAGGGCCGCCTGCGCCGCTGCGAGGCGGGCCACCGGCACGCGGTAGGGGGAGCAGGAGACGTAGTCGAGGCCGATGTCGTAGCAGAACTGAACCGAAGACGGCTCGCCGCCGTGCTCCCCGCAGATGCCGACCTTGAGCGCCGCGTTGCTCCGGCGGCCCCGATCGGTGCCCATCGCCACGAGCTCGCCCACGCCGCTCTGGTCGAGCACCTGGAATGGGTCCTGATCCAGGATTTCTTCCTGGACGTAATAGGGCAGGAAGGTGCCCGCGTCATCCCGGCTGTAGCCGAAGGTCATCTGCGTGAGGTCGTTGGTGCCGAACGAGAAGAAGTCCGCCGTTTCGGCGATCTCGCTGGCCTGCAGGGCGGCGCGGGGCACCTCGATCATGGTGCCCACCTGATAGTCGACCGAGGCGCCCCGCTCGTCGAAGAGGACGGCCGCCACGTCGTCGATCAGGTGTTTCTGATTCTTGAATTCGCCGACTGTGGAGACGAGGGGCACCATCACCTCCGGCTGCACGTCTACGCCGTTGGCCTGCACGTCGAGGGCGGCCTCAAAGAGGGCGCGGGCCTGCATTCGGGTGATCGTCGGCTGGGTGACGCCGAGGCGGCAGCCCCGGTGGCCGAGCATGGGATTAAACTGCTCCAGGGAGCGCAGCTTTTCTTCAATGGTTTCGACTGGCAGATCCAGCTTCTCCGCCAGGGCCTCGACCTCCTCCGTCTCGTCGGGATCGGGCAGGAACTCGTGGAGGGGCGGGTCCAGGAGCCGGATCGTCACCGGGTGCCCGTCCATCGCCTGGAAGATCTCGACGAAGTCGTCGCGCTGGTGGGGGAGGAGGGCGTCGAGGGCGTCCTCCCGCTCCACGTCGCTGTCGGAGAGGATCATGCGCCGCATTTTGGTGATGCGGTCGTCGCCGAAGAACATGTGTTCGGTGCGGCAGAGGCCGATGCCTTCCGCGCCGAACGAGAGGGCCTGCTCGGCGTCGGGGCCGGTGTCGGCGTTGGTGCGCACGTCCATGTCGCGGAAGGCGTCGACCCACGTCATGAATCGCTCGAATTCGCCGCTGAGTTCGGGATCGACCAGCGGCTGCTTGCCGACCACGACTTCGCCGGTGGAACCGTTGATCGAAAGCCAATCGCCCTCCTCGACGGTAATCTCACCGTTTGTGAAGGATTTTCGGTCGTAGTTGACCACGATGTCGTCGCAGCCGGCCACGCAGGGGGTGCCCCAGCCCCGCGCCACGACGGCGGCGTGGGAGGTCATGCCGCCGCGCGAGGTGAGGATGCCTTCCGCCGCGTCCATGCCGCCCACGTCCTCGGGGCTTGTCTCGATGCGCACGAGGATGACATCCTCGCCGCGATCGTTCCATTCTTCGGCGTCCTCGGCGGTGAAGACCACGCGCCCCACGGCGGCGCCGGGGGAAGCGGGTAGGCCTTCGCCCATCACGTCGTCCGCGTAGTCGACGTCCGTCTCGAACTGAGGGTGCAGGAGTTGCTCCAGGTGCCCGGGCTCCACAAGGTTCTCGACGGCGTGGCTCTCGTCCACGAGCCCATCGTTCACCATGTCGGTTGCAATCCTAATGGCCGCCGGGCCGGTGCGCTTGCCGTCCCGCGTCTGCAGGATGTAGAGGGTACCGTCCTCGACACTAAACTCCAGGTCCTGCATGTCGCCGTAGTGCTCTTCGAGGCGGGTCCGGATGCCCTGGAGCTCGTCGTAGATCGTGGGCATCAGGTCCTTCAGTTCTCCGATGTCGTGCGGCGTGCGGAGGCCGGCCACCACGTCCTCCCCCTGTGCGTTCAGTAGAAACTCGCCGTACAGTTTGTCCTCTCCGGTGCCGGGATCGCGCGTGAACGCGACGCCCGTTCCGCTTTTCTCCCCCATGTTGCCGTACACCATCGCCTGCACGTTCACGGCGGTGCCCCGCAGCCCCGTGATGTCGTTAATCTGGCGGTACCGGACGGCGCGCTCATTCATCCAGGAGCCGAAGACGGCGTTGATGGCCTGCTGGAGCTGTTCGTAGGGGTCGTCCGGAAACATCCGGCCCGTGGCCCGGCGGTAGATGGCCTTGTACTGGTGGACCAGCTCCTTTAGGTCGTCGGCCGTGAGGTCCACGTCATTTTCGACACCCCGGTCCTCCTTCATGGTCGAGATGGCACGTTCAAACCGGCTCCGGTCGATGCCCACGACCACGTCGCCAAACATGTCGATGAACCGGCGATAGGCGTCGTACGCGAGGCGCTCGTTGTCCATCTGGCGGGCAAAGCCGTCGGCCACCTCGTCGTTGAGGCCAAGGTTGAGCACCGTGTCCATCATGCCGGGCATTGACTTCGCCGCGCCGCTGCGCACGGAGACGAGGAGGGGATTGTCGGGGTTTCCGAACTCGCGGCCCATCGCCTCCTCCACGTGTTCGAGACCATCCAGGACCTGTTGCTCCATTCCTTCGGGCCAGTCCCCGTCGTGGTCCACGTAGTAGTGGCAGGCCGCCGTGGTGATGGTGTAGCCCGGCGGCACCGGCAGGCCGATGGAACTCATCTCGTTGAGGTTGGCGCCCTTCCCGCCCAAGAGGGCCTTCTGCCCGCGATTGCCCTCGGCTTTGCCGTCACCGAATCGGTAAACGTATTTGTCGGTGGTTTCAGTGGTCGTTGTCATGGTTGCGAGAAGGCTTGTTCCTAAGAGCGAGCGAGTAAGTAAGAGCGGCCGCACTGTTCAAACGCGGAGGGGCCGAGCGGCATTGGTCCCGGCTTCCTTCCTGGAAGCGCTCGAATGCCGGACAATGATTCAATCTTGGCGGCCGACGGCGTTGATCCCTCGATAAAGGGAGAGCCCGACGAGGGCGCCACTACCGGCGGCCACGGCGACCCCAGTGAGCATGCCGCCTCCAACCGATTTTCCAAGCTTCGACAGCGACTTCGTGACGCCGGGTGCGCCCCGCGTCTGGCCGCGGGCGAGGGCCGTCACGCCGGCGGCGGTCGAGGCCGCGGCTCCCGTCGCGGCGAGGAGTGCGATGCTTTCGATGGCAGTGTCTGTACTGGACATAACGGCAGATCCTTATTCGAAGGTCGAATGAACATTCTTAATCTAAGGAGCAACGAGCAAAGAGTACACGGGTCGATCCGGGTTCGGACCGGAGGAGCGACGCCGGGTTCGCCTGTGGGGGCTCTTCCCACACCCGACCTGTAACGAGGTCGCAATGCACTGGAGGTGCGGAGGCCCAGTCATGACCTGGCACCGGGTTTGTGCGTATGCTGTATGCCGTGTTGAAAAGACGTTTCCCTGTAGACTGACAGGATGCGCGTCACGCTGTCACACCGGCGTCGATGACGGACTGACAGGCGTGACGCCCTCGTTCTGACACGCCCTACGTCGTTCGCGAATGGACCATTCACCAACCACCGATACCACTATGCCGACCACCCAGACGACAGAGACCGCAGATGAGACCACTGCGCTCCGCAAGACGGACCACGGCGAGCCCTGGCGTCCGCAGCAGATGATTGAGGACAACCCCATCGGGCTCGACGAAGAGGCAACGGAGGAGCTCATCCCGACGCTCGACGAGATCCAGTGCACGCTGTGGACGCTCTACCACCAGTACCACAAGCACCATTGGCTCGTCGAAGGTCCGCAGTTTCCGGACCTCCACGACTTCTTTGAGGAGAACTACGTGGAGGCCCACAAGTACGTGGACCGAATTGCCGAGCGCGTCACGGCCCTCGGCGGGATCCCCACGAGCAGCCCGGCGAAGCAGGCCGAGCTCTCCCACATTGAGCATGAGCCGGAAGGCACCTACCGGCTTCGCTCGATGCTGGAGCACGATCTGGACGGGGAGCGCATCCTCTCCACAATCGTTCGGGACGCCATCGACGTGGCGCTGGAGCACGGCGATCACGGCACCAAGCGCGAGCTGGAGAAGGTGCTGACGAAGTCCGAAGACCGCGCCCACCACATCGATCACCTGCTCGGGGAGGACACGCTCGAGCTTGGACTGACCGCCAACGAGACGGTCTCGTCATAAGAGATCGTCGGACGAATTTCTTCAGTCTGAAGCCTGCGGGGGTCCGATCCCCGCAGGCTTTCGGTGTGTTTGGCGCCGCGCACGCGACCGTGTGCCTCTGCTCTTTTCAACGTTCTCATAACGTGATTCCAGCCGACGGCGGGAACGACCGTCCGGCAGCGGGCGTGCCTACGAGTCCTGATTTCGCGTCATTGTGCCGTCCTCGAGCGGCCTTTGATTCCTCTACACTTTGATTCTTGCGTCTGCCCTATGAAGCGTTTAGTCGTCGTTGAGTCGCCGACCAAGGCCCGAACCATTCGCGCCTTTCTCCCGTCGGAGGGATTTCAAATTGAGGCGAGCATGGGCCACATCCGGGATCTGCCCGCCTCGGCCGACGAAATTCCGGCCGAGTACGAAGATGAAGACTGGGCCCGCCTCGGCGTGAAGGTCGATAATGGCTTCGACCCGCTCTACGTTGTGCCGTCCGAGAAGCGCGACGTGGTGAAGGAGTTGCGCCAGGCCCTTCGCACGTCCGACGTGCTCTACATTGCCACCGATGAGGACCGGGAGGGGGAGTCCATCGGGTGGCACCTGGTGAAGGTGCTGGAGCCGGACGTGCCGGTGCGGCGCATGGTTTTTCATGAAATTACGGAAGAGGCCATCGAGCATGCACTGGAAGAGACGCGCGGCATTGACGAGCATCTGGTTGAGGCCCAGCAGACGCGTCGCATCCTGGATCGGCTGGTGGGCTACAGCATCTCGCCGCTCCTCTGGCGCAAGATTAAGCCCAAATTGTCGGCGGGCCGCGTGCAGAGCGTGGCCGTCCGGCTGCTGGTGCGCCGAGAGAAGGAGCGCATTACGTTTGTTCCGGCCACCTACTGGGACCTGAAGGCCGAGCTCCGGAAGGGCATCGGTTTTGAGGCCGAGATGACGCACCTCGGGGGCGTCCGGCTCGCCGCCGGCAAGGACTTTGACGAAGACACCGGGCGACTCAAGGCGGACGTGATGGAGGGGGAAGACGTGCGCCTGCTCGACGAGGAGACGGCAACGGCCCTGGCCGAGCGGCTGCCGGACCAGCCCTGGGAGATTGTGAACCGCAAGGAGCGGACGCGCACGAAGTCGCCCGCGGCGCCGTTCATCACGTCTACGCTCCAGCAGGAAGCCAACCGCAAGCTCAATCTGTCGTCCAGCCGGACGATGAGCATTGCGCAGACGCTCTACGAGAACGGGTACATCACGTACATGCGCACCGACTCGACGAATCTCTCCGAGGAGGCGGTGAAGGGCGCCCGGAGCGCCGTCGCGCAGCGGTACGGGGAGGAGTATCTGAGCGACAGCGTACGCCAGTACAGCTCCTCGGACAGCGCCCAGGAGGCCCACGAGGCCATCCGGCCGGTCGGCTCCGCCATGAAAACGAAGGAGGAGCTGGACCTGAGCGGCATCCAGGGGGCGCTCTACGACCTCATTTGGAAGCGGACGCTGGCCACACAGATGGCCGACGCCCAGGTCCGCTACATCAACGTCTACTTCGAGGCGGACGCCGGGGAGGAGATGGCACGCTTCCGCGCCTCGGGCAAGCGCATCGACTTTCCGGGCTTCTTCCGCGCTCACGTAGAAGGCAGCGACGATCCGGAGGCAGAGCTGAAAGACCAAGAGCGCCCGTTGCCGCCGCTGGAGGTGGGGGAAATGTCCGTTGGGGCGCCGTCCGAGAACGGAGCGGATGGCTTTCGGGTGCACTCTATTGAGCCGCTCGGGCACGAGACGAAGCCGCCCTCGCGGTACACGGAGGCCACCCTGGTGGAGACCCTGGAGGAGGAGGGCATCGGGCGGCCGTCGACCTATGCTTCCATCATCGGCACCATTCAGAACCGGGGCTACGTACGGAAAAACGGAAACTCCCTCGTGCCCACCTTCACGGCCTTCGCCACCAACAATCTCATGGAGGCCCAGTTCGAGCCCCTGGTCGACGTGAACTTCACGGCGAAGATGGAGAAGGTGCTTGACGAGATTGCACGAGGACGGAAGGAGCCGGACCCGTATCTCCGCGACTTTTACTACGGCGACGACGGGGTGGAGCCGCGCGTGGAGGAGGGCCTCGACCAAATCGACGGTCGGGAGATCAGCGAGATTTCGTTCCCGGACCAGTGGGGCGATTACGTGGTGCGGGTTGGGAAGTACGGCCCGTACGTCGAAGGACCTATGAACGGCACCACCGTCACAGCCTCGCTGCCCGACGACCTCGCGCCCGGGGACACGACGGAGGAGAAGCTGGAAGCCATTC
>CAZSBW010000106.1:0-2654 GCA_964604815.1 uncultured Salinivenus sp.
TTAACCAGTCTCCTAGAGGGACGGTGTAGGACGTTTCGGTAGTTGATGCGATTGCCCCGGCATTTGCTCCGGCCGGTCGATGTTACGCGAGCGGAGTGGTACCTTGTGGGAGCGCTCTCCTGAACGGGTCGTCTCGCTCCGATGAAAAAACTGCTCCGCCGCCTTCTCCTTCTCCTCCTTCTGGTGTCCGTCCCGGCCGGAATCGAGTACTTCACGACCGTCGACGTGCCCGGCTTCGACCTCAGTACGGTCACACAGGAGGTGACCGCCGCGGTGGACACCCCCGCTGGAAACCTGCTCGACAAACTCTCCCCCCTTCCCGAGGCCCTTCCGTCCATCGGGGGCTCGCCGGCGGGGACCGAGTCGCGAGCCTCCCGTGCCGAGGGGACGGTGGAGGGGTCGCATGTGCGCGTGGTCTCCTGGAACCTTTACAACTGGGGGCGGACGAAGGACGATCAGGAGATATCCGTGGCGGCCGCGACCCTGCGCGACGCCGATCTCGTGGCCGTGCAGGAGGTGGTTACGTCCCCGCCCGGCGCGCAGGCCATCGGCAAGCTCGACGCAGCCCTCGACCGCACAGGCTCCGCGTGGGACTACCGCATCAGCAACCCCACGACCGGCGACGGCACGGAGCGTTACGCGTTTCTCTGGAAGCCCTCGCGCGTTCGGCTGGTGGGGCAGGCATGGCTCGAATCGTCGCTCGCCGCCCCCGTCGACCGGGAACCGTACCTGGCTCGCTTCGAGCACAGGCAAACCGGACAGCGCATCTTGGTGGCAAGCCTCCACGCCGTGCCGAGCTCCAAAAATCCGGCCCGCGAGGTTGCCCAGCTCGATCGCCTGCATCGTCGGTACGAGGCCGATCACGTCCTGCTCCTCGGCGACTTCAACCTCGATGAGGACGACGAGGCCTTCGATCCGCTCCGCCGCCACGGCTATCGCGCCGTGCTCGACGACCAGCCCACCAGCCTCCGCCGCAAGCGCCGGTCCGGCCCCAACGGCCACCTCGCCAACGAGTACGACAACGTGTTCGTCGAGACGGACCCGCTGCGAACGGCACACGGCGGGGTGCTCAACTTCACAAATCAGTTTTCGTCTCTGAAAGAAGCCCGCAGCCTCTCGGATCACCTGCCCGTCTTCGCGGACGTGCAGTGGGCGGAGCCGGTTCCCCCCGTCGCTCCCTGACGTGGGGAAATCCCCCACACTCATCTCATCCAAAAGTACATCTCTTCCCAGACGGTACCCCCTGGATCCTGTCCTCATTTTCAACTATCTTGTAATCCGAAGAGGAGATTTCCCGTTGCAGGTGACCGCTTGCCCGCTTTCGGGAATCTCCATCCCGCCGCTGTTCCGTCAATCAGCCTGAGGTTCCACCGCCATGACGACCGCCCCTCCCGACTCGTGTCGCCAGATCACCGACGTGCTGAGCCAGAGCCTCAAACAGGCATTCGACGAGGTGTGTCCCAAGCGGTACGGCGCACGCCTTCAGGTTCAGCAGATTGGCGGGCCGGCTGATCCCGAAACGATCACCTTCGGCATCGAGGGCCCAAACGCGACCACTCTTCAGGTCCACATCAACGGTACCCACGTGGGCGGCAACGTATACGACCTCACCGTGCAGGTGGAGGGGGGAACGGTGCGCCGCTTCACCTACAGTGAGCCCGCTGCGTCCGGCTCGTCACTCTCGATTGCCCCCTACCTCGGCAAGCAGATCGTCCGTTCCGTGCTGGATGAGATCGAACAGCGACTTGGCAAGCAACTCCTCCGCGATGAAGTAGAGGCGGCCTGAAGCCCGGACCCGGACGCACTCATACCGGCGAGCGTTGTACCGGTCCAGTCCTGTGTGGAACGATGCTGGGGCCAAACGCTCGGGGTGACTCGTTCTACTCTCGGCCCACGATGAGGCTCTCCGTCACCGGAGATGCTATTTTCAAGGGGCACTGGAACTGCAGGGGTTTACAGAAGGGAACGTCGGGAATCGTCCCGGCCGTTCTTCTGGGACCGCTCCTGCTCTCGTCGATTCCACGAATCACGCCACTGCGTGCCATGTCCTCGTCGCCCCTCTTCGACTTTTCGACCGCTGCCCGGGACGCGCCTTCCAACTGGCGCAGCATCGACGACCCGGTGATGGGCGGTGTTTCAGAAAGCACGTTCACGGCGACGGAGGCGGGCGCGGCGTTTACCGGGACCGTGTCCCTGAAACAGGGCGGGGGGTTCGCGTCGGTCCGGTCTCCGAAATCGAGGTACGACCTGAGCAAGCACGAGGGTCTTCGGCTCCGGCTGCGCGGCGACGGCAAGCGCTACTGGCTGACGACCTACACGTCACCGGGCGGCCCCATCAGCTACCGCGCCCCGCTCCATCCCGCGACCGAGTGGACGACCGCTTCTGTGCACTTCGACGCCCTCACGCCGTATCGTCGCGGCACGACGGTCAAAGATGCACCGCCGTTTGATCCGGGACAAATCCGAATGATCGGCTTTCTCATTGCCGACGAGCAGGACGGCCCCTTCCGGCTGGAGGTGGCGTGGATTCGGGCCGGACTGGCCACAACGGAAAGCCGCTCGTAGCCGACGAATTCTCTTCCGGACTCAACAGCAACATGCTGACACGAGGATGAAGGAACCAAGCAGATCCAAAAAACCTTGGTGAGGAGTCA
>CAZSBW010000106.1:2754-8399 GCA_964604815.1 uncultured Salinivenus sp.
GGCAACGCCGATCGCGTGCGGGCAGATTCTCTGGCAACTGCTCGTTCCACCGGATTCGAAGATCGTTCGCCCCCAAAGAGACCGGTTGAGTGTGCACTAAGAGCCGACCGCGCTCTTCACCTCTTCAAGTCGCTCTTTCACCTCACGGTCGACCTCCTCCACCTCCATCGGAATGTCGTCGGAGATGGGCACGACATCCAGAATGAGGCGCGCGCTTCGGCTGTAGGTGAAGTAGTTGTAGGCCCAGTTCACGAAGGCATTCAGCCGGTTGCGGAAGCCCACGAGCTTCGCAATGTGGATCACGGCCCAGAGGATCCAGGCAAAGAAGCCTTTGAACGTGATGCCGCCGGCAAGCTCAGCCACGGCCGCGTTGCGGCCAATGGTGGCCATCTGTCCATAGTCCCGATAGGAGAAGGGCTCGGGATCGCCGCCCAGAACGTCGCGGCGTACCTGCTCGGCGGCATGCCGGCCGCTCTGCATCGCTACCTGTGCCAGTTGCGGCTCGTAGCCATCGTCCCCCTCCATGGCCGCCATGTCCCCCACCGTGTACACTCGATCGTGGCCCGATACGCTGAGGTCCTCATTCACGATCACGCGCCCGTCCCGAGCCTGTTCGGCCCCCAGAAGATCGGCGACGGGGCTTGCCTTCACCCCGGCCGCCCAGATGAGCGTCTGGGTTGGAATCGTAGGGTCGTCGCTGAGATGCACGGCGTCGGACTCCACGCGCTCGACGGCCGTGTTCGTGCGCACGTCCACGCCCCGATCCTCCAGCACTTCGCGCGTGTAATCGCGGAGATGAGACTGATAGGGTGGGAGTAGGTCGTTTTGCATCTCCAGGAGGATGCAGCGCGCCTGCTCCTGCGTGTCGAACCCGGCAAAGTCGTCATTGAGCGTGTCGAAGAGCTCCACGAGCGCTCCAGCCATCTCAACGCCAGTGGGCCCACCGCCCACGATGACGAACGACAACGCTCTCTTCTCGGTCTGCTCGCGCTTCCGGTCGTAGCGCTCAAACTGCCGAAGCACGTGGTTCCGAAGGTTGACGGCATCCGGCACGTTCTTTAGCGGATAGCCGTGCTCTTGCACTCCCGGAATGCCAAAGTCGTTGCTCACGGCCCCGGCGGCCAGGATCAGGTAATCGTACGAGAGGGGAGCGCTGCCTTTCAGATGCACGAGGTTCGCCTCCGTATCGAGGTCCACCACTGTGCCGAGCCGAAAGTGAACCGTATCGCCTCCCTGAAAGATGTTGCGGACGTTGTGCGCAATGTCGTCCGGCTCCAGGCCCGCCATCGCCACCTCGTAAAGCAGCGGCTGGAACTTGTGGTAGTTGTTGCGGTCGACGAGCGTCACGCGTACCGGAGCGTCGCGGAGAGCTTTGGCCGCGTCGAGGCCGGCAAAACCGGCGCCCACTACCACGACGTGGGGACGGGACGTGTCGGACGAAGCAGAAGAGCCGAGTTGCATAGATAAGCGGCAATTTGGAAAGAAAGAGCCGATGGGAGTCGGTTCGCGCGAATGAACCTTCGGCAACAGTCATTTGAGGTTACGCGAACAAGTTGCGAACGCTGCTCTCTCTGAAAGTATTCGGGTCCCAGAGAGGATGCCGTCTTTTTCACATCGTCGAACGGCGTGTGCAGTCCCAGCGCGTGCATGCGCAGGAACGGGGCTGCACTCATTCCGGTCGTGCGATGGGAAACAGTACGAAAGCAGTAAGAACCACGAGACCCAGGCCAGCTCCAAAAAATGTGGGATCTCCGGCGAGCATCAGATAGATACCTCCGAGAATGGCCGTAAATTCAGCGAGGACCCAGGCGATGCCCCCGAAGAGCACAACCCCCACCAGCAGCAGAATCGAACGCGTTCGAAGGCTCGCCGCTTATTTTGTTTCCCCGCTTGATCGGGCATCGTACCTCTTGGCCGGAAACAGGAATGCGAGGGCAACCGCCGACGGGGGAAAAGAACGAAGGCGGAGGCGTCCCTTACCGGACCATCAGCGAATCCCGATACGTCGCCGCCCGCTCGGGGCGCCCTGCCTTCTCATATACATTGGACAGCGCCCGGAGAGCGCGCTGGCTGAGCGGGGCCCGGAAGCCGACTTTCTTTTGGCGAAGCCGATAGCCGCGATCCAGAAAAGATCGGGCCGCCTCCCACTCCCGTCGTTCGGCGTGGAGGCGTCCCTTGCCGACGAACAGGATCGCCTTCATGCGATGCAGATCCACGGTCGTCGAATCAGCCGGGGTGTGGTGAAGGACCTGTTCTCCTTCCTGAAGAATCCGTTCGGCCTCATCGAGGCGCCCACGTTCGACGAGGCAGAGCGCGTACCGAACCTCCGTGCTGTGCGTCTGCACGTGGTCGGGCCCTCGTTCGTCGCGCCGCATCTCCACCGTCCGGCGCAGAATCGGCTCTGCTTCAACCGAGCGTCCCATGTTGTCGAGCAAGTGCCCCACCTGCTGATAGGCGTTCGTGATCGACGAATGAGGCGGGGTATGCTTCGCAGCGGCGATCTCGAGGTTGCTTCTGGCGAGCGAGAGTGCGTCCTCGTACCGGCCGCGTTGGATGAGCGACTCGTAGAGGTTGTCTCGGGCCCGCCGCGCCCGCGGGTGGTCGCGTCCCATCGTGCGATTGGCCAAGGCCAGTGCCTTTCGGTGATAGGTGGCCGCCGAGGCGTTTTCGTCTTTTTTGCGCAGGAGGTCCCCAAAATTGTTGTAGGCCTCGATTCGCTCGGTGGGGGTGTAGCCAGTGCCTCGTTCCATCTGTCGAAGGCCGGCACGGTAGAGCTCTTCGGCCTCGTCGTGCTTGCCCTGGCGCTGTATGATTCGGGCCAGGTGCATCTGATCGAGCGGGAGCTCGTGGTAGCGGTCGTCGTGGAGCCGGCGCCGGGACTCGATCGCCCGGCGCATGAGCACCTCCGCCGAATCCGGAGCGCCTTGCTGAGACATCGTCCGGGCAAGACCTTCCAGAATGTCGGGACGGTGTGTGCTTTTTCTCAGGCGATGACTCATCTCGAGAGCGTTCTCATAGAGCGGTCGGGCCTCCCAAAGGCGCTTCTCGCTCCACTTGGTGTTAGCCACGTGGAGCAGACTGGCCACGAGATCGGGGTGCGGGGGCTCCAGGTGACGCCGGCGAAGCGTAAGGGCCTGTTGGAGGAGCGAGTCCGCTTGGTCCCACTGGCCGATTCCCCGCGAGGCCTGCCCAAGGGCGTCGAGCATCTCGGCTTGGACGACCGGCCGATCCTGCAGGCGCTCTGCCCGATTCAGGCCGCGGCGCACGAGCGTGCGAGCCGTCACCGTATCGGACGCATTGGAAGGCGTGCCTGCACTGAAGAGATCGACGAGATACGCGGAGACGATTTCGGCCTTCTGGGCCTCTTGCTGCGCTCGCTCTCGCTCCTGGTAGAGAAAAACCCCAAACGTAAACATCAAACCGATGAAGGCGACAGCAATCCCGACGCCCAACCGATGGCGCTGCATGAATTTCCGCGCCCGATAGCCCAGAGACGCCGACCGCGCCTCAATGGGCTGGCCTTCTCGATATCGTTCTAGATCCTCAACCAGTGCCCCGACGGAGGCGTAGCGGCGATCTGCCTCCTTGCGCAGGGCCGTCTGTACGATGGTGCTAAGGTCCCCCTCCAGCACGTAGCGGAGCTGGCGTGGGGTCGTGCCCCGCGCCTCGCTAATGGCCTCCGGTGTCACCGGGCGTTCGGTATCGTCCGGATCGGCCCCCGCCCGTGTCTCGCAGACAACAGACGAGGGCGGGTCCGGCTCCGTGTCGAGGATCGCGCGCTCCACATCCCGCAGATCCGACAACTCGAAGGGGCGATGGCCGGTGAGCACCTCGTAGGCGAGTACGCCCATCTGGTAGACGTCCGTCGCCGTGCTCACCGCGTCGCCGCGAATCTGCTCCGGGGCGGCGAAGGCAGGCGTCATGGGGCGGACCCCCGTGCGCGTGTCGGGAAGCGTGATCGACGCATCGGCCTCGTCGAGCAGCTTCGCAATTCCGAAGTCGAGCAGCTTGACGGTTCCCTCCGGAGTGACCTGTACGTTTGAGGGTTTGAGGTCCCGATGGACGATCAGGTTTCGGTGAGCATGCTGGAGGGCGCGCCCCACGTCACACAGCAACGACGTCCGCTCTGGGATGGAGAGGGAATTATCGTCGCAGTAGGTTACGATCGGTTTCCCCTCCACGTACTCCATCACGAGATAGGGCACGTCGTCCGACGTGAGGCCGCCGTCGAGCAGGGCCGCAATGTTCGGATGCTGTAGCTTCGCCAGCACCTGTTGCTCGAGCCGAAATCGGCGTCGGGCGGCCTCGGTATCGAGCCCGATGCGGAGCAGTTTCACGGCCACTGTCTGCTCGAAGCCCCCGTCTGTCCGCTCGGCTCGAAAAACGCGACTCATCCCCCCGCGCCCGATCTCCTCCTCCAGCCGATAAGGCCCGACCTGATGGGAAGGGGCCGCGAGGGGATCGTCCGCAATGCTCTGTCCCTCCTCCGGCTCATAGGCCGGGGCCGCGAAGTCCATTGCCTCGTCGTTAAGAAAGGCGGGAGCATCGGCCTCCGCCGTAAGCAGAGACGCCAGTTCCTCGCGAAGCGCCGGCCGCCCTCCACACTCGCGATCCAGGAAGGCTTCCCACTCCTCGGGAGGGAGGTCGAGCGCCTCGTCGAGCAGATCGTCGATTTTCTCCCAATCCGTGTCAGAAATCTCGTCCATGACAAAAAACCGTTCTTCACGTCACGACGTAGAATCTGACCCTTCCCCACTCTCAATCCCGTGCCCGGAAAGCTCCCGCGCCAGCCACGCCCGCGCCTTGCGCCACTCCCGCCGCACGGTGCGCGCCGACACGTCCAGCACGTCCGCAATGGCACGCTGGGTCATCCCGCCAAAAAACTGGTACATCACGATCTGTGCCTTCCGCGGATCGCGGTCCGAGAGCCGGGTGAGCGCCTCGTCGAGGGCGAGGAGGGTTTCGCCGCGCTTATCGACCGGGATTTTTCCCTCCTCGAGCGACACCATCGGCGCGTCCCCCCCGCGTTTCTCGGCGGTTTGCTTCCGGAAGTAGTCAATGAGAATCTGCCGCATCACGCGGGCCGACAGGGCCTGGAAGTGAGCCCGGTCCGACCATTCGACGCGAGACTGATCGATCAGCTTTAGATAAGCCTCGTGCACGAGGGCCGTCGTGGTCAGCATATGCCCCGCGGGTCGCTTCTGCAATAGCCGGTGTGCAATTTTCCGGAGCTCATCATGCACCTTGGGCATCAGTTCGTCCAGCGCCTCTTTGTGGCCCTGGCGACTCTCGACCAGAAGTTGTGTAGTATCAGTCGACTCGGTCATCTGAAGAAGTGAATTTGTAGTTCCGTCCCAACGGCTCGTCTGGGACGCTTCGATGGGAAATTGCGTTAAGATATGAGAAAGTAGCGCGTTCATGATAGAAAAATCTCCTGTTGACGTTCCGAGCCGTGTCCGGATTCCGCTTCGCGCTTCGTATTCACGGGTGGAGTAGGAAAAAACACAAAGGGGCATGTCCCAAAATCGGACATTCCCCCTCACACTTTCACACTGCTGAGTCGTCTCTCCTTCAAAAGTCTCGACTCTCGTGCTCCAAGTGGGGCCCCCTGTAGCCAGCAGGGGTGGAGCCGATGAGGGTCGAGC
>CAZSBW010000107.1:0-8397 GCA_964604815.1 uncultured Salinivenus sp.
ACGCACGGCGCCACCACCGAGCGCGCGAAGCGCTACATGGACTTCGCCGCCGAGCACGACATCGACGGCGTGCTGGTAGAGGGCTGGAACACCGGATGGGAAAGCTGGCTGGAAGACGACAACTTCTCCTTTACCGAGTCGTACCCCGACTTCGACCTGGAGGAAGTGACGGCGTACGCCGACAAAAAAGGGGTCGCCCTCATCGGTCATCACGAAACGGGCGGCGACGTGCCCAGCTACGAGCGCCAGATGGAGGCGGCCTTCGCGCTCTACGACTCGGTGGGCGTGCCGGCAATCAAGACCGGCTACGCAGGCCCGATTCGCCCCGAGGGTGTGCATCATCACGGGCAGCAGATGGTGAATCACTATCGGGACGTCGTAAAAATCGCGGCCGAGCACGAGATCGCGATCAACGCCCACGAGCCCATCAAGCCCACTGGGATCCGGCGCACCTGGCCCAACATGATGACGCGGGAGGGCGTGCGCGGCATGGAGTACAATGCCTGGAGCGACGGCAACCCGCCGTCCCACGCCACCGTCCTGCCGTTCACCCGCATGCTGGCGGGGCCGCTCGACTACACGCCCGGCATTTTTAACCTGACGCCGGAGGAGATCATGCCGGACAATCGGGTGCGCACGACGCTCGCGAAGCAACTGGCCAACGAGGTCATCCTCTACAGCCCCGTCCAGATGGCGGCCGACCTCATCGAGAATTATGAGGGGCACGAGGCCTTTGAATTCATCGAACACCTGCCCGCCGACTGGAGCGAGCGCCACGTCGTGAACGCCGGCATTGGCGAGCACATCACCATTGCCCGCCGGCAAAAAGACGGGGACGAATGGTACGTAGGTACCACCACGAACGAGGAAGCACGCACCCTTGCGGTTCCGCTCGACTTTCTGGAGGCGGACCGAACCTACGTGGCCCACGTCTACGAGGACACGCCCCAATCCGACTACGAGGACGCGCCCCACGACTACCGCATCCGGCGCGGCCTCGTGACTGCTGCCGACACGATTGACGCTGCGATGGGGCGGAGCGGGGGGCAGGCCGTCCGGCTCGTTCCGGCAACGGAGGACGAGCGGGACACGCATGATTCCCTGTCCCGGTAGTGCGAACGCCAACTCGGAGGATCGCCATTCGAAGAGAGATCGGCGTCCTCAAAAAAATTTGCTCCTTCCCAAACGTGAAAGGAGTGACCGTTTTGCCATGCGCCGTCTTCGCCTCCGTCCGCTCCTGCCTGCCTGCGTCCTTCTCTTCTTTGTGGCGGGGCCCGGATGCGCAGACAATTCCAAGCCCGCCCCCGATACAGAATCCCGGATCTCCGCGGACTCCATTTCCGACGTCGCGGCCACCATCTCCACGCCGCAATGGGTCGTGGATCACATGCTGAAAATCGCCAACGTCTCCGAAGACGACGTGGTGTACGATCTCGGCAGTGGAGACGGGCGCATCGTGATTACCGCCGCCAAGCGGTTCGGCGCCCGGGGCGTCGGCATCGAACGGAGGCGGGATCTCGTACGCACGGCCCGGGGGAAAGCCCGCCTTGCCGGGGTAAGCGACCGGGTCACGTTTCGGCAAGGCGACCTCTTTGACGTCGACCTCCACGACGCAACGGTGGTTACCGTCTACTTGGACCAGTGGGTCAACCTCAAACTCCGTCCCAAGCTCCTCCGCCAGCTCGACCCAGGCGACCGGGTGGTGGCCCATAGTTTCAACATGGGGGACTGGACGCCGACACGCGCCGACACGATCAGCGGCCGAAAGGTCTACCTCTGGACCATTCCCGAGCAGGTGCCGGACTCCCTCCAGCAACAGTGATCACTTCTCCGTTGAGTCCGTCGTCCTGGGCGGCAGGGGCGTCCGGTGAATCCTCGCCAAAAACGGGGAGTGGCCGGCGTCCTTCCAGATGGAAGACAACGTGAGGAGTTGCGCCCGTCCCCGTCGACGGCTACGTTGGCATGCTACGCGGGGCACGTACCTCCCCCTTCCCTTCGCTGCTCGCCTTCATACGACCGTGCGGACATGGATCTCCCGCTGTACCTGACGGCCCTGGTCGCCTTTCTCGTCATCAACGCAATGCTGCTCTCGGCGTCCCTGCTGGTGTACGCGGAGCGGCGCGTGTCGGCCTTCATGCAGAACCGGCCCGGCCCGAACCGCGTGGGTCCGCTCGGGCTCCTGCAGCCGTTCGCCGACGTGCTCAAGTTCGTGCTCAAGGAGGACGTCCAGCCCGCCCAGTCCAACAAGTTCATCCACTCGATGGCGCCGGTCATTATGGTGGTCGTCGCCATGAGCACCGCGGCGCTCATCCCGTTCGCCGAGGGCGTGGTGGTGGCCGACCTCAACGTGGGCGTCATCATGCTGCTGGCCCTCACCTCGATTAGCGTCTACGGCGTGACGCTCGCGGGCTGGAGCTCCAACAGCAAGTTTCCGCTGCTCGGCGGCCTGCGCTCGGCGGCGCAGATGGTGAGCTACGAACTGTCGATGGGCCTGTCGGTCATCTCCGTCGTCCTCATCGCGGGCTCGCTCAACTTTATGGAAATCGTAAACGACCAGGCATCAGGGCAGGCGCTGCTCGGCTGGAACATGATCCGAAATCCCATCGGCGGCCTCATCTTCATCGTCACGGCCTTTGCCGAGACGAACCGCGCGCCCTTCGATCTGCCGGAGGCTGAGGAGGAACTGGTGGGGGGCTACCACACTGAGTACAGCGGCATGAAGTTCGGCATGTTCTTCCTTGCCGAGTACGTGAACTTCTTCATTGCCTCCTTCTTCATCGCCACCCTCTTTTTCGGCGGCTACCTGGTGCCCTTTCAGCCGCTGCTGCTGAACCTCGTCCCGGCACTGGAGGGCTCCGCCTTGCTGGCCGTGCTCCAGTTCATGAGCTTGATGCTGAAGGTGGGCTTCTTCGCCTTCCTCTTCATCTGGGTGCGCTGGACGTTCCCGCGCTTCAAGTACAACCAACTCATGAATGTGGGCTGGAAGTACCTGCTGCCCATCGCCCTGGCGAATACGATCCTCGTCGCGCTCGGCGTCATGGTCTTCAACTGGGTCGGGCTGTAGATGTCGACCTGCTGGTCTGCGCAGAGCAATTACCAATTACGAGGTCCTTAGAGAAGGCCGCGCGGAAGGGGGGAGTAGTTACCCAGTGCAGTCTCAAGCAAGCCCTTTTGCAATGAAGTCATCTTGAGCGAAGTCGAAAGATCTCTTTGGAAGATGCCGCCTCCTTCGAAGAGGCTCTTCCCTTGCACTCAGAGCGATCTGCTTGGGCATTTTGAGGTCGCACTTTCTACTCGAACAATCACGATTGACGCTGTACTAGTGCAGCGCGTCGTAAATCTCTCGACAGTTGGCCAAGACGGCCTTTTTGCAAAGATGCTTTCTGCGACCTCTGGACGCCGGATCGCTTCGCGTCCGGCGTTGACGGTGGCGCTCCGAGCGTTCGAATTTGCCGACGAACTTGCGCCTCCATGCACTAGTCGGGTGAGCACAGCATGCCAAACCGATTCGGTGGACGTACACACGTGCACAGCACTTCTCGATAGCCGGTGCAATCAGGATCGACACGGCCCTACAGGACGACGTCCCCAACGTCGGATACGGGAGCGAGGAGATGCACTTTCGTCCCACGGAGTGGTTGGCTCGCCGGCGCCGTTGTCGTCAGCCGAACAGTGGCCGTCATCCCTCCTTTTCTTCAGTCGTTCTCGGACTCGCGGACCCAGCGGGGAACCCGTATGGTAAAGACCGACCCCTCCTCGGGGGTGCTCTCAACCTCAATGGTTCCATCCATAAGCGACACGAGGCGATGCGTGATGGCGAGGCCCAGTCCCGTCCCGTCCTCGCTCCGCAGCGCCCCTTCCTCCGACTGCTCAAAGGGCTCGAACAGCGCGTCCTGAAACGCCGGATCGATGCCGACGCCGGTGTCTTCAACTTCAACGACGACTTGATCCTCTTCGGTCTCCACACGAACTGATACTGCCCCGTCCGCTTCCGTGTACTTGATCGCATTACTCACGAGATTGGAACAGCAGCGGTGAAGCGCTGAGGCGTCGAGCCGCGCGTCGACCGAAGGGGGGGTCTCCACGGAAAGGTCGATCTCCGCTTCCTCGGCCTGCGCCTGAAAGAGCCGAACCGTGTCGCGCACCTCGGCGGCCACGTCTATCTCTTCGAGGTCCAAGTGCACCTCCTCGGTCTCGAGCTTCGAGAGGTCGAGTACCGAGTTGATCGTGTCCAGCAGTCGCTGGCTGCTCTCCAGAATGAGCGTCGAAAAGCGTCCGGCCTCTCCAGTGGTTTCCTCGTCGAGCACCTCTGCGAATCCGATAATGGAGGTAAGAGGCGTTCGGATCTCGTGGCTCATGTCCGCCAGAAATGCCGCCTGCAGGCGATTCATCTGCTCGGCCTCTTCGACGGCCTTTTCGAGCGCCTCATTCGATTCCTCCAGGGCCCGCCGCGTGGCGGCCTCGGCGCGCAGGGAGCGGGCGAGCGCGCTTCGGAGCTGTTTGCCGCGCAGTCGCTCCCGCTCGCCGGCAGACGTGGAGCGACGGCGCGCCACGTGGACGACGGTCGCCAGCACGGCGGCCGAGAGCACCGCAAAGCCGTAGTGCGGCAGTTGCTCGTGCGGCCAGGTTGCCCACACGGTAAGCCCCCATCCGCCGAGCGTCATGCCCGCCATGAGGGCGTACCACGGTGTAGAGAGACTGAGGGTGCCGACGCCGAGAAGCAGCAGGATGACGTTTGTGCTCTGGAGAATGTTGTTCGTGAGGTAGAAGTGAAGCAGCGTGTTTCCGAGCACGAGCGTCACAATACCGGTGCCAATGCCGTGCGGCCAGGGCACGCGACTGGGCAGGTACGACCAGCCCAAACGAAGTCCCAGAAACAACAGGGCTGTCCCTGCGGCAACAATGGCGAGGAAGGTGCCGGTCTGCCCCCCGATAAAGACGGGGTGACCGAATGCGTACACTCCATAGAGCCACGCGAGCCCCGCCACGATGGGCTTGAGACTGCTCCGGACAATCTCCCCCAGCGCCGCACGCACGTCGGTCTCGTTCACCTGCGTCCCCTCTTCGGGAATGTCGACTGGAGCGGTCATGGACCCGTTTGAGACAATGCAGGAAGTGCGAAGGGCAGCGGACGTTGGTTGAGAAGCGATGAGGGGCGTGAGTTCCGAGCGAGTCGCCCGGTCATCCGCCCGCTTCTTCGCCGCCGTACGGGCGGATCGAGTGCGGCGGTCTCGGCCCTCCCGTTTCGATTCTGTCCAAATTGAGGAGGGCATGAGTGACGAAGTGATACATTGTTACCCAAATAGGGGCGATAGTCCTCACCGAGTGTCGTATTTGCCTGCACATGCTTCCCAAGTCGGTTCATCCTTGTTGAGGCAATCAGCGTGCCATGCCGAAGATGCGCACCGCAGAGAAGCGGGCGAAGAGAGGATTGAATGTATGCCCCATCTATGGGTGCTTCCTCCTCAAAGAGGTCGTTCTTC
The DNA here is from genome assembly GCA_964604815.1 of uncultured Salinivenus sp. GTDB lineage: Bacteria > Bacteroidota > Rhodothermia > Rhodothermales > Salinibacteraceae > Salinibacter. Next base: position 5,484 of record CAZSBW010000107.1, read on the forward strand.
TGGCGGGTCGCACAGTCTCGGCGACGCCAATAGCATCTTCGGTGACGTAGGACCGGATCGCCATGCGGTCCCCCCGATCCGTGAGAAAGTGCGTAAACAACTTCCCAGTAGCCGAGGACCGTGCACGGTTGTAGCCGGAGCTGTCTTTGCAGCGTTCTCCACGTATCGGTATATACCCGGTCAGGGCTTTCTCCGATACTTGTGCCCGGGATTTCCCTCAGAGCTTGGCCTCTCGGTCTACACAGAAGCGAAATAAAAAAGCCCCGCACAGAGCGTGGGCACTGTAGCGGGGCGAAGCTGCCCAGGATGGATTCGAACCATCAGCCTCCCGGTCCAGAGCCGGACGCTCTGCCGATTGAGCTACTGGGCAAGACACGAAATGTCGGTCACGTCTTTAGCGTCGGATCTACAGAAATGATTCCGCTAGCCGCCCGGTTCCGCCGAGTCGGGTTGCGTCGACGGTTTGACGGATGCTTCACCCTCCACGTCCGATGATCCTTCATCAAGCCACTTCGCCGCTGCGGCGTCCGTGTCAGCGCGCGCGTCAACCTCGTTAAGGGGTACGTCCCGCCAGGTGGCGATCTGCTTGACGATACGGGCCCGCACACGCCGCTGGAGTTCGCGAGCCTGTGTGGGGTCGTAGTCGCTCGTGTCCACCGGCTCCAGCACCTGCACGCGAATCTTTTCCACGTCGGGATTGAACCAGATCGTGTGTTTGGGCAGGGCGTCGTGCGTGCCGTCAAGGACGATGGGGAGAACCGGCACGCCCTTTTTGATGGCAAGGCGAAAGGAGCCGTCAGAAAACCGATGCACGCGCCCGTCTCGTGACCGAGTGCCCTCAGGGAAAAACATCACGCTGCAATCTCGGTCCAGGTAGGAGGCAGCGGTGTCGAGGACGCGGGCTCGGCTCCGCTTGTCGCTGCGATCCACAGAGATGTCCCCGCTCATTCGCAGGAGCCACCCGGCAAACGGCAGGCCGAAGAGGGCCTTCTTAGCCACCCATTTCATTTCCCAGGGCACGCGGGAAATAATCGGCGGATCGGCCTGGGAAAAGTGGTTGCTTACCACGACGTACGGGTTGCGTGGGTTTTCGGGAAACGGGCCCTTCAGGTCCACCTGCCAGAACGGATTGACGTAGGTCATCAGGCGCCCCACGACGCGCAGGGTATAACCGGTGTTGTAGAGGGCCGGGTCACGATCCGTCAGCCGGACGACGATCATGACGGGCACCCAAAGGACGATGAGGGTCCCGGTGGCAAACCAGACCCAGAGCGAGATGAGCACCGAGCGCATAGGAACAACAGGACGGATGGATAGAATATCACAGTAGCAGCCTATGGCCCAACCGGGAGATTTGGTTCAGGCGTTCACTCGGTGCGGTCGTCCTGGTGGGAATGGCAGTTCTCTTGCTGGTTCCTTTTGCTGTACACTTGTGAAACGGATCCGTAGAAGCAGAGGGACGCAGGTGCTGGCCTCACGCCCTCTGAGACAGCATCACCAGGAATCTCAAGAATTTACTTGATTCCGCACCGATCTTCCCTGCTCCGCGTGGACGCATTTTCGACGTTTAGAGGACACGCCCACGCCCCGGCGCTCCCGCCCACTCGCTTTCCTCCGTTTGCTGACCCGTCCGCCGACGGAACCGATCCCCCACCGAGCGCTGCCAATCCCATTCGTTGCCCGTGCCCGATCCGCCCGACGTACTGAAGTACTTCCACGAGGAGCCCGCCCTCCTGGAGCCTGTGACGCCGGACAGCGACCCGGACGCGCGTCGTCGTGAAGACCGATCGGATCTTCCGGAGAACGTCTCGGTGCCGCTGGAGGAGGTGCTCGACACGCGCGACGCGTACCGCGGCTACCTCGCCGGCACCAACCGGGCCGACGATCGCGTGGGCCTCACTGCGCTCCACGACTCCGACGCCTACGCAACGCCGATGCGGAAGGCCCTCGGCCACGCGTGGTGGGGGCGGTGCACGACGGACGACACTGTCGAGGCGCTCGACGCCGACGCTGTATGCGACGTGTTGGCGGACCCGTCCGACACGGCGGTACTCGTTACGGGGGAGCACGCCGTTGAGGCGGAACGGATTGCCGCCGTGGCAGGTAGGGCACGCCGGCATGCGCTCCCGGCGCTTCGAGCCCTTCTCGACGTGTCCCACGTCGCCTTTTTCCCCGAACCGGCCCACGACGGCCACGACTGGAGCCTCTTTTCGGCCGCGCCGATGCGCGACCGGCTTGTAGCGGCCTTCCGGGCCCACCCGGCCGACAACGTGCGTCGGTTCGTCCTCCCGTACCAGCGCGCTCGTTCTGAATCTAAGTTCTACTTTGACCGATGGCAGCTGACGGCGTCGCCGCTTCCGGACTACGTCGAGGAGGTGTGACGCCCGTCGGCGACGCCGGGCACGATCCGTGGATGGAGCGGTGCCTGAAGTTGGCGGAGGCCGGCGCCGGCACGGTCAGCCCAAACCCGATGGTGGGGGCCGTGCTCGTGGCGCCCGACGGCACGGTGCTGGGCGAGGGGGCGCACGAAGTGTACGGCGGCCCGCACGCGGAGGTAACGGCCCTTCGCTCTGCCGAGCACAAGCACGGCGCCGAGGCCCTCCGGGACGCCACGCTCTACGTGAACCTCGAGCCCTGCAGCCACCACGGCAAGACGCCGCCCTGCACGGACCTGATTGTGGAGAAGGGGGTGCCCCGCGTCGTGGTGGCCACCGTGGATCCCTTCCCGCAGGCGCAGGGCAGCGGCATCCGCCAGCTGCGCGAGCAGGGGGTCGAGGTCGAGGTCGGCGTGCATGCGTCCGCCTGTCGCCGCTTCAACGAAGCCTTCTTCCACCACGTGGAGACGGGGCGGCCCCTCGTCACACTGAAGGTGGCCCAGACGCTCGACGGCCGCATCGCCACCCGCACCGGCGAC
>CAZSBW010000108.1:0-8387 GCA_964604815.1 uncultured Salinivenus sp.
TGACGAGGCGCACCAGGTCGTACTTCGCGTAGTTCTTGGCTTTGTCGGGGATGGCACCCGGGTCGGACAGCATGCTGCGGCCCTTCCGAGCCATAAAGCGCAGCGGGTCGCGAAGCACCTCGGCCAGGTCGTGCTTCATGAGCAACGTTTCGTACTCGTTGACCGTGAGCCCCGCGTGCTTTTCGTCCGGCGCGAGGTCGATCGTCACACGACCGGTGGTGATGCCGCGCTCGGCCAGCATCTCGTGGAGCTGATCGAAGATGCCGAGGCGCGGATCGCGAAGACTCACTGAATCGATGGGATGATCAGAGACAGGCACTGTGAGCTCTGTCTCGTCCACCACCCGTTCTTTATCGTATCCGATCACCGTCGTTTGTCGCTCGCGCCGGTCCTGATTGTCCTTGTTGATGCCGTCGAGGTCGACAAAAAAGACCGGACGACGGGGATTGCTGGGGTAGGTTACGCAGTTCTCGAGCCCCGACCCGATAAACGTAAGGTGGGAGTCGGCGTTGCGGGGCTCGGTCTGGCGCTGCTCGGGCGTAAGTTCTTTGCGCAGGTGAAGCTGGTCGTGCTGGTAGTTGGCCCCGAACGGAAAGAGCTCCCGGAACGGAGCGAGAAATTCCTGAATTTGCTCGGGGTGCCGGTCGAGGCGGTTACAGATCGTCTCCTCGATGTAACCAGCTGTGGTGTGGTACGAGCAATAGAGCGCGTTGCTGTGGGTGTGGAGGAAGCCGTCCGTCTCTTCCCGGACGTGTTGATTGACATCGATTACGTCCAGACGACGCTCCGGTTGGAAGTGGACTGTAAGTTGGCTCGGATCCGAAGCCATGGACTCAGAGGGCTGTGACGATGGAACCAGCCGTTCCCGAATGCAAACGGGCGGTGAAACCAGATCGTAATGGGGGGCACGGAGGGGGACGCTCAGACATCGGGAGCGTCCGATCTTAAATCCGTCCGGTGTACAAGCTTTCTCCCGGCCAGTTCCGGATGTAGACACCCTATAGTATCAGAAACATGGTGCGAAAACGCGAAGGGATAATGTAATTTCTCCGTCCAAGATGATTGGTCTTTTGTTTTCGGTGGTTCTGGTGGGGACAGGTGGTTTGAGCGCGCTTCGGGGGATACGGGCGCCGGCCGTCGTGAATTCTGGTTCATGAGAAGTATTCTTCAAGCGTCGAAACCATCGTCGTGACCAGAGGAAGAGTCAGTCCTGGTCCGGGAGCACCTCGGTCCGGCGTGTGCCGTCGTGGAACCGGAGTTGGACGAGGTCGCCCTCGTGGAGCGTCTCGGCCGAGCGCACCGGGGCGCCCTCGTGCGTGGGGTAGGCGTAGCCGCGTCGCAGGGGCTGTTCGGGGTCAACGGCCGCCAGGCGACTCCGGAGCCGGGCGAGCCGGGTGCGGGCCTGTTCGGTGCACCGATCGCCGCTTCTTTCCAGGCGATCGATGAGGACGTCGAGGCGCTGCTGGTATTGCTCCAGGCGCCGGACCGGACTGCGGAAGGCCCGAGACGACACTAGGCTCTCTACGCGCTGTCTGGAATCCTGAAGCGTGCGCGAGACCCGCTCCCGGAGACGATTGTGCAGGTCGCGGATGCGTTCGGCGACCTCGCGCCGGACGGGCACCACGATCTCGGCGGCCATCGATGGAGTGGCCGCCCGCTCGTCGGCAACGAAGTCGGCGATGGTCGCGTCCGACTCGTGCCCGACGGCACTGACGACGGGCAGTTCCGACGCCGCAATGGCGCGGGCCACCACTTCTTCGTTGAAGGCCCACAGGTCTTCGGTGGAGCCGCCGCCCCGCCCGACGATGAGAAGATCGGGGTATTGGGGGTCGTCTGGGGGGATGTCATTGAAGGCGGCGATGGCGTCGGCGATGGCCTGCGGGGCGTCGAGGCCCTGCACAGGCACGGGGCACAGCACCACCTGGGCCGGCGGGAACCGCCGCTCCAGCACCGACCGGATGTCCTGCAGCGCGGCGCCCTCGCCGGACGTAACCACGCCGATCGTCTCGGGGAAGGCCGGAAGCGGCTGCTTCCGCTCGGCGTCGAAGAGCCCTTCCGCCTGCAATTTCTGTTTGAGCTTTTCATAGGCTTCCTGCTGAGCGCCCTTGCCCGCCTGTCGCATGGCCTGTGCCATAATCTGCAGATCCCCCCGCCGTTCGTAGACGGACGCCTGCCCGTTGACGCGCACCTGCATGCCCTCTTCCGGCTCGAAGTACACGTACTGCGTCAGGTGTTTCCACATCACGCACCGGATCTGGGCGTCCTCGTCTTTCAGGGTAAAGTAACAGTGGCCCGAGGCCGCGCGGGTGAAGTCGGACAGCTCACCCTCCACCCACACGTCGTCGTACTGCTCCTCCACGAGGTCGCTGAGGCCGCGCGTCAGTTCCGTGACGCTGAGGATGGTCGAATCTGCGCTCGAAGAGGCGTCGTCCGAGAATACTGATCCATGCATAGGTAGGTCAATCACATTTTCCGTGGGGGGGCGTGGTATGCGACGAGTCGGGAGCGTCTTCAGAAATCCATTCATGTATCAGTAAGCTCATGCAGACAAGGGGGGAGTTACGGATGAAGCGGGTAGTGGTCGAGGACGCCGTCGTCGGCGACGTGGAAGACGGACCCGTTGGGAACTTTCCGCCAGTCTTCGTCGGTGATGCGCTCGGAGGCGAGGACGGTGGCCCGGTACGGGTCCGACTCGGGGGCGTCGGTGTGGTCGTCCCCGCAGATGGGGCAGACGTAGGACGCGGTTCGCCGCAGGGACCAGAGGGAGCGGTTCAGGCGGGCGCCGCCGAGCCACGAGCCGTCGGTCCAGAGGAGGTTGAGGGCGAGCGTTTCGTGGATCACCTCGTCGGCCACGGTGTCGAGGTCGTCGAACGGGACGGCGGAGACGTCGGTGTGCACGTCGGCCGGGGCCTCGTTGCACCACGACTGGAGGAGGTGGATGGCCCGACGCGTCACCTCGTGAATGGGAGCATCGGGGTTCTCGTCGCGCAGCTGAAGCAGCAGGGAAAAAATGTGCTCGCTGTCCGTCGTGCCCTGAATGCTGTGTCTGTGTGTGTCGGAGAGGCGGTCGAGCAGGCGGGGGCGTACGGCGTCGAAGGCGGGGACGTGGCCGTTGTGAATGAGGAAGGCCGGGCCGTGGCGGAAGGGATGGGTGTTGTCGTGGGAGGGATCGCCGACGGTCGCGCGGCGGATGTGGGCGAGGAGCGTGGTGCCTTCCAGCTGGAGCGACTGATCGCGGTAGTCTTGACTTTCAGACGCGGGCTGGACCTGTCGGACGCAGCGGGCTGTCCCGTTCGTGAGGCTCGCCATGCCCCAGCCGTGGGGATTCGACAGGCCGCGGGTGTCTCTATGGCTTTGGGCAAGCAGCGCGTTTTGGGCGTCGAGCAGTTCGCAGGCGGCGCGGGTGGGATGGGTGGCCTGAAGGGCGTAGAGGCGACACATGGTAAACGGGACCTGGTTGACGGGGCGTGTCCGGTGCCGAGGAGCTACTGGGGAATCATCACGTGGGCCCACGGTTCACCGGAGGCCATGAGCCAGGGACCGCCTTGAGGGCGGGTGGGGAGGCCCGTCGTCTCTGCTGTCTCGTACGGCACGTAGAGCACGCGGAGGCGCGACCCGTCGCGCACGGAGTCGGCCGCAGCGTCGTAGGCACCGGCGGGACCGGACAGGTTGTAGAGGGCCGTGGGCCGGTCCGGATAGGAGAGGCGGCCGTTCTCGATTTCGGCGCGCCGGATGCTGTCGACGGCGGCCCCGGATTTGCCCTGCCGGCGGAGGTCGCGGCCCCGCTTCATGAACGGCTCGAGCGACTCGTGGTAGCAGGCAACGTGAAACTCGTCCTCAGACGGATCGTCGGCCAGGCAGACCAGCGTGCCCTCGCCCTCGCGGAGCGTCGTCAGGGTCATGCTGTCGTCGTAGCCGAGGACGGTGGCGTCCGCACGCATCGGGGCGGGCGCGGCCTTCACGGCAGCCGCGATCTGCTCGTCGGCACTCGGGGGCGACTGGGCCTGTGTGCCGCAGGCGAGGAGCGTGACGCTGAAAAGGAGCGAAAGACATAGTGCGCGAAGCATAACAGGGAGCCGTTCCGAACAGGTTGTGGACACTTGTAGCATACAAATCAGCAGGCGGTTCTGCACACTGCGTTACGGCGTCCCGTCCGAGGGAGCGAGGGGAGGAAGGAACCGGCCCTCAAAGTGCCGGCTCCAGTCGGTGGCAGCGTGGAGGGCGGTCGGTTTTACGTCGCCGGCGCGCCGGCCCGACGCGACACACCGCTTCAGATAGGTGTCGTCGGCGTCGCCGGTAATGCGGAAGAGCCGAAGCGGACCGAGTTGGTTGAGTCGACGACAGTAGTCGTAGTGGTAATTGTCTCGCAGCCGGGTGGCGACGCGCTGCCGCACCTCGCGCAACAGCGACTCGGACGCGGAGCTTTGCAGAAACAGCGCGTAGCCGGGCGGATCCGGCTCGGTGGGGGCCAGCATCGCAAATTCCGGAACGAGGTCGTACTCAGCAAACGCCGCGTCGAGCACCTGCTGGACGTGGCGGGCGTTCAGCTTTTCGCCGAAGCGGTCCACGACGTGGTCGGTTTTGCCGACGAAGCGGAGGCAGGGAACGCCTTTCCACTCCCCCACCACCTCCACGCGGTCGCGGAGCCGATAGCGGTAGAGCCCGCCGCCCGTCGTGAGGATCACGTCGTACTGCCGTCCGGATTCGAGGTCGTCGACCAGAACGGGATCGCCCCCCTCGGCGGGCAGGAATTCGAAGAAGTGGGAGCGAACGGCGGGCACCCCGCCCGGCGCCTCCGTCATCGGAATCGTGACGACGCCCTCCGTCGCGAGAAGGCCCTTCGGCTGCAGGTGGGCCTGCGGAAGGAGGGCGGACAGTTCGTCGGCGGGCCCGGCGGCGGGTCCGTCGGCCCAGCAGCTTACCACGTGCAGGTCCGGCCAGAGCAGCCGATAGCGACGCGGCTCGTCCGCATTGAGGGCGGTGCGGACGGCGGCGGCCCGCTCGGGACGCCGCCCCCACTGTTGCTCCAGCGAAGCGCGCACCGCCGTCGGAAGGGAGCCGGGCGGTGAGAGCCTGCCGCGCGCCACGTCGTTCGCCAGACGGCGCCCCCAGTCCGACAGGCGGTCCAGGAGGAGCGTGAAGAAGGTCGGGTTCCACACCGACACCAGCGCGAGGTCGGCGCGGCGGAGCAGGCCCAGCAGCGTCACGTACCGGAACGTCTCCACGTCGCGGATGCGCTGCACGCAGGGCGGAACGGCCATCGCGCGCCGCACGAGGGCACCCTGCAGCGGGCCGAGATAGTCGCTGTCGTCCGCAAAGCCCACCGGCACGCCCCCCTCCGTTTCCTCGGGACGATCGCCGACGGGGGACACCGACCAGTACGCCGATCCGGAGAGGAGGGCCGGACGGCGGCGGAAGAGATCGACGATCCACGGCGCAACGGCCCGCTGGAATTCCTCCTGAAGGGCATCGGTGTACGGAATCCGCTTCGTCGCGGCGGTCGATCCGCTTGTGGGCTCCAGGAGGCGGACCGGCTCGGTCGTCAACACGCCGTCCGCACCCGCCGCAATCCGATCCACGGCGCCCGCAATGTCGTCGTACGTCGTAAGTGGGACCTGCTCCCGATAGGCCGCCACGCTGTTGATCGAGGCAAAGTCGTAGCGGCGCCCCATCTCCGAGCCCTCATTCGCCCGGAGAATCCGTCGCAGCACCTGCCGCTGCGTCGCGAGGGGCGTCCGCGCTCCCCAGCGGAAGCGAAGCGCCTTCGGGAGCGACGCCATCGCCCAAAGCGCATTGGCGAGTGTCGGCAGCAGACGAGACATAGGATCGCGTTCTCAGAACGAGACGCAGAAATGGGAGTGAACGGGCGATCGTCAGTCCGAGCTCGATTCCACCATCCGACGCCCCGCCCGCGTGAGGTTCGAGCGGTCGACCCGGGTCAGACACACCAGCTCGTCGCCCTCAGTGTAGCCCGGATTGGCTTCCAGAAAGAAGGACACGTGCGGGTTTGCCCGTCGCCGCTCGGTGGGCGGGGCCACGTCGTCGCGGAGCGGGGTGGGGTGGTCGAACCGCACGACGCCGTCTTCGGGGTCGTAGGCATCGGGGTAGCGGGCCGCGGCCAGGGCCTCGAGAATGCGCTGCCGGTGGGGGGGCGTCGGCTCCTCGTGGTGCGGGTAGAAGGTGTCGAAGAAGACCGGCAGGAAGCGGTACGTCTTGTAGCCCGCGCTCAGGAGAAGCCAGTAGACGCGGTCGTGGGGCACGGCGTCGCTCCACTGGAAGGCGAGCTGAGCCCAGAGCCGCGGCAGGAGCGGCGTGCCCCAGCACGCCCGGTCGATGATGGTGTCCCCGGAAAAGATGCCGACGACCTCTTCATTGTCGACGGACACGGTGAAGCGCATCATCGTGGAGAAGCCCCGGATGCAGTCGCTGTCGTCGCGGAGGAGAATGACCTGCTCTTTTTCCGCGAGGTCGGCCCGGAACTGCTCGGCGGACACGTTCTCGAAGTAATCGGTCATCAGCAACTGCATGGCCGTCCGGTCGGTCTCCGAGAGGGCGTCGACGGCCCGAATCGAGCCGGTGAGGTCGACGTCCTCCTCAGAGGGTGGCGAATTCGACGGCGGGCGGTCGGGCGTCGAGAGCGGGTTGGCGTTGGGCATCGGTCCAGTGGACGGTGTAGAGGGTACTGCGATAGGACAGGTGGGGGTAGGCGCGGGCGGCGTTCAGGAGCGGATCGCCCTCGGCGCCGCCTACGAGAAGGAATGCGGCGTCTGTGGCGGCGGCGCGGCGGTAGGCCGCTTCGAGGAGCGCCGCGTAGGCGTCGGGATGGCCGGGGGCGGCGCAGGCAACGCTCGCGTAGAGCGATTTCAGCGGATCGCCGGGCGCAGGCAGGGGACGAGCGCCCGCAAGCCGGAGGCCGACGTTCAAAAGCGGACGCGTCCAGCGGAGCGCGCCCCGATAGCCCCGAACGACCGTCTGCTTGTGTCCAGATACGTCCCAGAGCCCCAGCGTTCCCACGATGCGCCCGCTGCGCCGCGCCACGAACAGGTTTTCGGGATCGAAATCGAGGGTCGCGTCGGAGTGAAAATCTGCGGCCTCGTACACCGGGAAGAACGGGCGGTCGCGGCCCGCCTCCTGCAAGAAGGCGGCTACCGCACCGAGGTCGTCCGGCGCGCGGGTGACCGTCACGTCGTCGGGGGCGGACGGGCGACGCAGGCGCCACCGGCGCAGGACGAGGGCGAGGGTGTACAGGGCCGTGAGCGGGCGGAACGGGGGAACGGGTCCGTCCGGACGATCCACCAGCCGGGTTTTTGCAGCCGGATTTTCGTCCGTGATCGTCGCGTAGCAGTAGGGCACCGGATCCGCCTCGTGCCACGCCCGAATGTGTCGGAAGCCCTGTTCGACGAGGCCCTGCCCGCGATAATCCGGGTCCACGCGCATCTGGCTGAGGTATTCGACGCGCCGGGGCTCGCCGTCGACGAAAGCTCGCTGCACGGTGCGGCAGCCGAGCGCCGCGACCCGCTCGGGCTCGTCCGCCGGGCGGCCCACGACCACCTGCGTCTCCTCCCCCATCGGCTGTAGGCTGCGGAAGAAGCTCGGCTCCCGCTCGTAGCCGATGGTTACGTCGCCCGGCATGGGCGTGCGCCGCAGCAGCCGACGGATCGCTGCGTCGTCCGCGGGTGTGGCTGCCTCGAAGCGAACGTCGGTCGGAGTGTCCGGAGGGGCAGACGGAGGAGGCATGGAACCGAGTCGTACGGGAACGAACAATTCGTAGAAATAGGGACAAACCGCCGGTCGTCCAACGAGGAGACGCGTAATGGGCGGTCATGCCGCAATCGGCGTCGGGTCGAACGGCTCCGTATGCTCGGCCTTCAGCAGGTCGCCCTCGTAGCTCTCGTCGCCGAGGGGGAAGAAGTCGCGCTGTTCCACCTCGCGGCGCAGCATGCTGTTGATGAAAAAGAAATTGCGCCACATGAAGCGGTCGTCGGCGTCGAAGAGGGAGCCACGGTTCACCGGGTCCACACTGCGGCGGGCGATGGAGGGGACGCTGTAGAAGCTGGCGCGGGCGTCGACGCAGGCGCGCTGCACCTCCTCCGGGCTCATCTTCTTGGGCTGGAAGGGCACCATGTTGTAGCGGTAGTCGTCGTCGAGCCACCATCGGTCGTAGAGGAGGCGGCCTTCGTTTTCGAGGCGGTCGTACAGGGGCGTGCCGGGGAACGGCGTGAGGTGATTGAACGCCGCCATGTAGAGCTGATGCTTTTTGGCGAAGGCAACGGCCTCCTCGATTGTCTGGCGCGTGTCTTTGTCGTAGCCGAGGATGAACGTGCCGTAGATTCGGATGTCGTGCTCGCGGAAGTTGGCGAGGGCCTGCTCGTAGCCGCCGCGCATGG
>CAZSBW010000109.1:0-8255 GCA_964604815.1 uncultured Salinivenus sp.
ACGAGGGGAAGGGACGGGTCGCCGGAATCGACGATGGCGGACAGACGCTCGTGGTGGAGCACGAGGAGATTCCCGGCTACATGCCGCCGATGATTATGCCGCTCCCGGTGGCGGAGCCGAGCATGACGGCGTCCGTGGATGCCGGCGACGCCATTGCGTTTGAGCTCACCGTATCGGATGACAGCACGTGGATCACGTCGGTCCAGTCGCTTCCGGATACGGCCGTGGCCCGCAATCCCGCCCAGACCACGCGGCCGATGTCGGGGAGCCAAGCCTCGAACGGCGGGCCCCAGCCTCTGCAGGAGGGCGACCAGGTTCCCGCCGACCTTGCGCTCGTAGACCAGAACGGCGACCCCATTCGGATGGGGAATTTTCGGGGGCGGACGCTAATCCTGACGTTCATCTACACGAGTTGCCCGCTTCCGGATTACTGCCCCCTCATGTCGAAGCGGTTTGCCACCCTCCAGCCGACGTTGCGCGACAAGTTCGGGGACCGGGCGCACCTGCTGTCCATCAGCTTCGATCCAGCGACCGACACGCCCGCGGTGCTCCGCGATTACGCTGCCGACTACACCGACCGGCTCGACACGTGGACCTTCGCCACCGGCGACACGAGCCAGGTGCATCGCGCCACGCAGCTCTTTCGGGTGTACACCGAGCCGGAGGAGGGAGAAATCACGCACAACCTGGTGACGGCGGTCGTGGGGCCGGACGGGGCCGTGCAGCGTCTCTTTCGGGGCAACGCCTGGACGCCGGCGGACGTGACCCAAGCGGTGGCGCGAACCATGTAGCCGCCGCCGTGCCTCGGGCAGTCTCTAACTGCGCAACCCAGCGTTGATCTGCGAGTGGTCGCCCACGTTGATGGTTTGGAGGTCCTGCTTGACGGCGGCATGTCGCCCCACCACGGACTCGGACAGAACGGCGTTCTCGACAATTCCGTCGGCAAAGACAATGCTGTCGCGCACGACGGCGTCTTTGACCGTGCCTCCCTCCTCAACCGAGACGTGCGGGCCCACCACGGCATTCTCAATCGTGGCGCCCGGCCCCACGTACACCGGCTCGTGGATGACGCTGTCCTTGACCGTGCCCTGGCGGAGGTCGTCGGACTCGCGGTCCAGAATGCGTCCCGTCGTTTCGAGGAGGGCCGGGATGGTGCCGCAATCCATCCAGGCGTCCACAGACGCCGTCGTGAACACGTCTCCCTTCTGCAGCCGCCGGTCGAACGCGTCGGTGAGCTGGTACTCGCCGCCCGCCCCCTTCATGTCGTTCTCAATGAGGTAATCGATCTCCCCCTTCAGGGCGGAAAGTTCGCGCATGTAGTAAATCCCAATGAGCGCTTCATTTGAGATCGGCTCGTCGGGCTTCTCCACGAGCTTCGTCACCCGTTCGCCGTCGCGCACGGCCACGCCGAAGCGGCTTGGATCATCGACCTCGCGCACGAACGCCACGACGTCGGCCTCCTCGTCGAATGTCACGTCGTCGTCAATTTGGAAGAGCGTGTCGGCAAAGACGACAATGCCGGCCCCCTGGAGGTGCTCCTCTGCACAGCCCACCGCGTGCGCCGTTCCCAGCGACGTTTCCTGCACAGGGAAGTGAGGGGTCATGTCCCGGTCCTCACAGATCTCAGTGAGTTGATCGCGAATGTCTGTCCCGAAATCCGGCCCAAGGACGAAAATCCCTTCATCGGGCACGTCCGGCAGTACCCGGGCAAACGTATCCACGATGCGCTCGACGATTCTTCGTCCCTTCACCGATAGCAGCGGCTTCGGGGTCACGTGAGAATGCGGGCGGACACGCGTGCCTCGCCCGGCCATCGGGACAATCAGTTTCATGAATCGCAAGTGGGTTTTGTAACGGACGAACGAAGGGAGAACCCGCCTCTCCGCGCAGAGGTTGTGGACGAGGGCGGAGGCGAGAACAACTGTTGTCAATGGTAAGGAGGCTCGGGAGCGAATGCCAGTCACAACGAGGCCGCCGGGACGATTGTCCGTTAAATTTTTGACGGAGGCTGAGCGCTGCGTTGCCATTTCGATTTTCGGGAGCCGGCATTGGCCATTCCCCGCCCTCCCCGAGTCGAGCTGCGACGAGCGACGAGGGCGGCTTCTCCTACGCCCCGCTGCGTGCCGCGGTCCTCTTCTCCTCGACACCGATACCGATACGTGAAGAAGGCTCTGAAACCCGTTGTCGCCGTCGGCGGCACTCGGCCCTCACCGATCCGGAAAGGTTCTCACGGACCGGCACGAAAGCAGCGTTCGATTCTTCTTCGTTTGGAGAAACCGGTACGAGCGTTGTATCCTTCGTGCTGGAGGACTTAATTACCGTCTTCTCCAACCCTGTTCTCCACGGCGTCATTCATCCCTCGCTCACGCGTAGGCTCATCCCGTTTTCAGAAACACACACGGAACCTGACGCTATCTGTGGACGGTTGGTAGTGACAGCGTATTCTCCTAGTCCGTCTGCTGCCTTCGAGTACAGCGTTCCTTCCCCATGACCGTAATTGTTCCAACCTCTATGCAAAGACACGCCGTCCGCTGGGCCTTTCTGCCTCTTCTTTGTGCGCTCCTCTTCGGCTTCGGCTCAGTTCCTGCCCTTGCCCAGGACGATGGCGGAAGCAGCAAGAAGGAAAAGATTCAGCAACTAAAGAAATCATTCAAGGGCGGCCTGCAAGCCGCAAAGGCGAAACAGCACACTCAGGCGTACTCCCAGCTCGAGCAGGCTCTGCAGCTGGCAGAAGAGGTTGAAGTCAGCAATGCCATCACCAAGATTCAGGGATACCTCCAGAAACTGCCGAAGAACTGGGGCAACGACGCGATCGAGAAGGAGGAGTACGAGGAGGCACTCACGCACTTCGAGAAGGGGATTCGGCACACTGAAGATGACGCGTACATGCATTATGGCAAGGGGCTGGCCCTCATCAACATGGACAGTACCAGGGCTGCGCTGAAGGCCTTCGAACAGGCCATCGAGATCGGCAATCGGACGGGAAACACCCGCGTGTCCGGATTGGCAACCGAACGCATCCAGGACGAATTTGTGGCTGAGGCCTCCAAGGCCCTAAGCGGCGAGAGCCCGACCGCCGCAAAGGCCGATTCGGCCCTGAGCGCCCTCGACCGGATGACGGAGTACGTTGACCCGAGTGCGAAGTCTCTCTTTTACCGCGCTCGGGCGCTTTTCGAAAAGGAAGAGTTCGAGAACGCCATCGAGGCCAGCGAAAGGGGACTTGAAAAGCATCAGGGCAGTCGCAGCGACGCGGCCAAATACCACTTCATCATTGCCGAGTCGCAGTTTCGGCTCGGCAATCAGAGCGAGGCGTGCCAGACCTTCGGGAAGGCAACATTCGGAACCTACAAATCCCGCGCCGAACACTACCTCAAGAACGAGTGCGAGTAAGTCCTGGCTTTTCTCCAAACAACGAAAAAGCCCGCTTCCTCGGAGGAGGAGGCGGGCTTTTCTGTTTGGGGGCACTGACTGACGGATCTACACGGTGTCCTTTTGTCCCAAATACACCAGCGCGACGAGAAGGAACGCGGGCACCGCCACCGCCGCCACCGTCATCCACTCAAGGCCGGTACCCAGCGGAGCATCGGCTCCAAACGAAGCAGTTCGCTGAAGCAGGAGGAGACTGTTAAGGGGCATACGTGTCATCGATCTGTTGGGGAAAGGGGCCGCGATCGGGAGCTACGCTGCGGAGTGACACGAATTCCCGTTTCCAAGCAGCGCGATTTTCTCCCGCAGGTCCGGATCCGTCACGTCTTCGAGCGCATTGCGCGTGTCGATGATCGTCGGGGCGTGCTCAGCAATGAGATGCGAATCGAATGCATCGTGATCGGTCACGATCACCGTAGCATCGTGCGCCTGAAGCACCTCTGGCGTGAGATCAACGGACGGAACCTCAACCGTCTCTCCCCCCAACGTCGACACCTCGTACGACGGCACGTGAGGATCGTGATAGCGGATCGTTCCGGTTCCCTTCTCCCGAAGAAGCTTTATGATCGTAGCGGCGGGCGAGTGACGAACGTCGTCCACATTTTGCTTAAAGGCTACCCCCAACACGAGCACGCTCGCATTGCTAAGCTGTACGGGTCGACGGGCAATGGCCTCCACGATCGACTCGACCACGTAGAAGGGCATTCCCTCGTTAATGCGAGCCGAAAGCGTAATGAAGCTCGTCTCAAAATTGTACTGTTTCGCCAGCGAAGAGAGGTAGTGGGGATCAATGGGAATACAATGACCGCCCAGTCCCGGCCCGGGATAAAAAGGCATGAACCCGAACGGCTTGGTCGACGCCGCCTGAATGACCTCCCACATCGATACGTCCCCGATCCGATCGCACAGCTGCGCCAGTTCGTTGACGAGCGCGATGTTGACCGACCGAAAAATATTCTCCAACAGCTTCTCCATTTCGGCCACCTTCGGATTGGAGACCGTGTGGACTTCGCCAACAATCTGTTCAAGGGCCTCCGTCACGAGGTGGGTACACGCCTCCGTCACTCCCCCTGCAACGACGGGCGTGTTGGCCGTCGTGTACTCCTCGTTGCCCGGATCGATGCGCTCGGGACTGTGAGCAAGAAAGAAATCGCGACCAAGCTCCAAGTCCTTCTCCCGAGCAGCATCCTCCAGAATGGGTTGTACGACTCCTTCCGTGGTGTCCGGATACGTCGTGCTCTTAAGTACGAAGAGCTGACCGGGCCGTAAGTGCTCGGCGATTGACTGAGCTGCCGCTTCGATATACGATGTGTCCGGCTCGTTTGTGTCCGTCACCGGCGTGGGCACGCATACAAAAAAGACATCGATCTCGTCGGCGGAAGCGTACGTCGAGGTCCCGCGAAGCTGCCGTTCGTCCACGAGTCGTCGCACGACCGAATCGTCCAGGTCGTCAATGTAATTGTCGCCCGCATTTAACTGCTGAATGCGGTCCTCGTCGAGATCAATACCAATTGTCGAGAAATCCTGCTCCGCGTACTCGACCGCCAGGGGCAAGCCCACGTACCCGAGGCCTACGATTCCAATGGTGGCTTCCTTGGTATCGAGACGATGAGCAAGCTGCTGAGCCGCCGCCGACTGTTCTACCGTGGCCGCTTGCGTTGACCCGTTCGTCGAGAGAGAAGAGGGCGTATCGAGATCCATGGAAGAGTTGTCTAGTTTCGAAAAGATTGTCGATGATTCTCCGCGCGGCCGACGGCGCCACGCCTCACTTTGATTTCACCGGGCCGTAGGTTCGGTCCCGTCCGTCACGACAACCGACCGATCGGGACGGAGGGGCTCAACCGTAATGTCGAAGGACGTACACGAAACGCTCGCCTCTCGACATTGACGATAGACCACGCGCTGGCGAGATGCGGGCATGGTTGACGTAGTGACAATGACCTCATCCACGTCTCGCTGTCGACAGACTTGAGCGAGATCGTCGCCCGTACCGACTACCTCCACTCCTTGAATCGTTTGTCCCTGCTTCATAGAATCATCATCAATAAACCCAACAGGAGTTCGGTCAAGGCCCGGATTGCGGCGCAGCTCCCGAAGCATGAGCACACCCGCGTCCCCCGCCCCATACAGAAGTACCCGGCGCCCCTGTTCCCGATTGGCAGCAAGATACTGTCGAAGACCACGAAACCCAAAACGAACCCCGACCACAGCAAGCGTCACAATCATCCAGTCGATGAAGAGCACAGAAATCGACACAGCTGCGAGCCCGTGGAGGGAAGCATACACACCAAAGGTCGCCCCTCCAGCCAGAACCGTCGTCCCCACAGTGCGCACAAGCTCCGGGGTGCCAGCGTGCCGCCAGATGCCTCGGTAAAGCCCCATCGTGTAGAACACAAGCACTTTGGCGGCCACCACAAGGGGAAGCACTTCCAGCATCTGGGTCTCCCGCCCCACAGAGAGGCCATTCTCGAACCGAAGATAGTGAGCCACAACGAAAGCAGCCCCTACCAGCATGACGTCGGTAAACAGTCCTGCTGCCGCCTTCCACCGGTGACCGAACAAGTCGTGGAGCGCCTTCAGGGGACGAATCGAGAAGGCCGGTGCGCCGTCGCCCCCCGCTTCCCCCTTCTGATACACGTTCGCCCGGGCCAGATGCACACCAAAGACCCCGAGCACAGCCCCCACGAAGATACTAAGCGCATAGAAGAGCTTCACGTCGACGAAGAGCACGACCAAAGCGAGCACGCCAGAACACAGGCTCAATCCATACAGCAAGAGCACGGCATGCTTTTCGGACAACCCCAAGAACACGAGCCGATGCGACGTATGGTCTCGTCCCCCTTCTGAAACCGGTCGCCCCGCCAACTTGCGCATGAATGTCACGAGCGTGGTATCTAGAATCGGCACAGACAGCACGGCGAGCGGAATGAGCGCCACCGCCAACTGCCCACCGACGTCGGCTTGCTGCTGTACAATGAGAGCTAGACCCGCAATCGAGAATCCAAGGAAGAGACTTCCACAGTCGCCCATGAAGACGCGTGCCGGCTTAAAGTTGAACACAAGGAAACCGAGCGCGGCTCCCGCGATGCCGCCCCCAAGCGCCACTGTCGTCGGACTTCCCGTAAGCCCCGCAAAAACGACCATAACGAGGGCTGCTATTCCCGCGATTCCGGCCGCAAGACCGTCCATATTGTCAAGCAAATTGACGGCGTTCGTGATGCCGACAATCCAGAGCAACGTCAGCGGCAACGAGACCCAGAGAGGCCAGTGCACGCCGAAGGTGTATCCCGCGTAAAGCAAGAGTCCAGTCGCCACGACTTGTGCCGCAAGCTTCGCGATCGGCTTGATCTGAGAGAGGTCGTCAATGGCCCCAATGACAAACATTAGCGTGGCCCCTGTCCAAAGCGCCCACACCTCTTGAAGTGGAAGAACCAAGAGAATAGAAAGAGTGAACGCCAAATAGATGGCAATTCCCCCCATGAGCGCCGTCGGCTGCCCGTGCCAGCGATCCGTCCGTGGATACGCGACCCAATCCAGGCGGCGGGCGACCCAAATGACGAGCGGCGTGAAGACCAAGACCCCAAAGAGAGCGAGGGGCAACGTCGGCATAAACGTCCGCAGCACACCGAACTCCAACGGATTCATGAGTGGAGAGAGATTGATGAAGGACAATGTTGAGAAGTGATACCAATTCCCCTTCTACCCTCACTCCCGATTGAAGTTAGAGTCGAATGCCAATCGGGAATGGCAGACTCAAAAGAGCTACGACTTCAGCGCCGCGAGCGTACTTGTTTGTTCGTTGGAGTCAGACTCGGAAGCGCGGGATTGCACGTCCCTCACAACGTCCTGCAGTATATCCTCCAACGAAAAGGCTGGTTCAAAGTCAATCGTATCCTGCAACTTCGAAATGTCTGGTGTGCGTCGCTTCATGTCCTCAAATCCAGGACCGTACACCTCCTCATACGGCACATACGTAATTTCGGAGGTTGAATTGGACAACTCCTTCACGCGCTCGGCGAGGTGAGTGATGGAGATTTCGTCTTGTTGCCCTACGTTGAAAATTTCTCCCTCTGCGCCGGGGACTTCGAGCAATCCAAGCACTGCCCGCACAGCATCGTGTACGTGCGTGAAGCAACGCGTCTGCGTACCGTCCCCGTGTACCTCAATCGGCTTTCCCGCCAGCGCCCGCTCGACGAAATTCGGGATCACCATCCCGTAGCGGCTGCTTTGTCGCGGCCCAACTGTGTTGAAAAACCGAACACAAATAACCGGAAGATCGTGTTCGTCGTAATACGCCTGAGCTAAAAACTCGTCCATCGCCTTCGAACAGGCATAGGCCCAGCGCCGCTTGTTCGTGGCCCCGAGCGTCCAGTCGTCCGTCTCACGAAGAGCGTCGAGCGTGTCATTCTTGCTCATCGCCTTTCCATACACCTCAGATGTCGAGGCGACCAGAACCTTCTTATCGTGGTAGTGCGCCAACTCAAGGACATTTTCGGTTCCCCCTACGTTGGTCTGGATTGTCTCGACGGGGGTCTCCAAGATCCGCTTTACCCCAACGGCGGCCGCCAGATGAATGACCCGATCACACATCTCGACCCTCTGCTCGAGCGTATGCCTGTCAAGCACGCTTCCCACCGTGAGAGTAAACCGATCATGATCGGCCCACTGACCAACATTGGCAAGACGGCCCGTGGACAGGTTGTCGAGGACATCTACGTGATGTCCCTGTTCGATGAGGCGATCCGTCAGATGACTGCCAATAAAGCCGGCCCCACCGGTGATAAGGTAACGCATGGGAGAAAAGCGACGTGATCAAAAAAATCCTGGTT
>CAZSBW010000110.1:0-8235 GCA_964604815.1 uncultured Salinivenus sp.
GCAATCTCAGATTGCCAAGCGAGTTTGAGAATGGGGATCTAGGATCCCCGTCAGTGGAGCGAGTCGAGGTCTCAGGCCATTTTCTGCCAGCCAGGCCCTTTTCGTCCATTTTGGGGCTGCCAAAATGGACACCTCACCAGGAAGAGCATCCCAAAATTCGGGAATTTGGCTCGCCGAATCGGCGAAGCAGGAGTAAATTGGCTGTTTTGAAGCGGTCGGCAACCCTCCCGAAAAGAACTTCACACTATTGGGATCCAGCCAAAAACGCACACCCACTGCTGAAACGGAGCGGGAACTCAAAAAGAGAACACCAACGTCCTGCGGTTAATCTCATAATCCGACAAGATCGCCTCGCTCGGAATGACGTAATGTTCTTTCGCTGGTCTACTTAAAAGGCGTGTCCGATTCCAAAGTGAAGAAGCGGCCCGCCGGGACCGTCCGAAAACACGTCTCTATTGCTGGGAGACGGATCAAGGAGCCGATAGGCCAGATCAAGCCGAACGATAAGGTATTCCCACTCAATGCGCAGGCCGACTCCCCCGCCTATCCCCATCTCCGTCAGTGTACCCACTCCCTGGAAGCGCCCACTCCGATTACGTGAAGCGGATCGGGGAGCTTCTCCCCCGCTGTTTTCGAGCGAATCTCGGCTGAACCCGCGATTCCGAGGCCCAAACCAGACGTTTCCCACGTCGAGGAACGTCGCCCCAACCCAGTCGGCAGCAAGAATGTTGCGAAGCAGGGTTGTTCGCAACTCGACACTCGCTTCCAACTTAATGTCGCCGCCCAGCAGGCTCGTGACGTCGCCCTGTTCCGTTCCGCTCGTATCAGAATCGGCGGCGGTGTTGCCTGGCCCCAGTTCTCGGAGCCGCCAGCCGCGCACGCTGCTGCCCCCGCCACTGAAGAAGCGGCGATCGAATGGAACGAGGGTGGGCTCGCCCGTCGGGTGCGCCATCCCCCCAAAAAGCTTTACCGCCAGGGTCGACTCTTGACTCAGAAAAAAGTAACGCCGGAGATCGACGGTTCCCCGCACGTACGGCCGATATTGAAGATTCCCGCTGAGCTCGCCGCCGGTGCGCCCGGTAAGGCCCGGCACCGAGTATTCGAGCGTATCGGGGGCAAAGATAAATCGATCAAACAACAGCGGCAGGCTATTCCCGACCTCTCCCGAGACCTCGTAGATGTGCCCGCGCTTTCGCCGCAGCGGATTGGCCGTAGCCGACCGAAAGGTGTATCGGAACGCCGTGTTGATCTGGGGCTGCGTGTAGTCCTCAAGGATCTGGGCCCGCTGCACTCGGTCGATCCCTTCGGTCAACGGATCGAGAAACTGCTCTCTAAATCCCGACAGGGTGTCGGGATTGCTCACGCTGAGGTCGAGCACGTCGACCAGCGAGGTTCGCGTGGGCGTATGATCCATTTCGAGCCGAAGCCGTCCGCTGTTCCGACTGCGGATGCGCAGTCGAAGCCGATTGCGCCGGGCCGTGAGCGCCGACAGCGAAATCTGCGTCCGAGCGTTCGTCAGGTCAAATATCCGCTCGAATTGCCCAAACGGGCGGATGAGGTAGGGCAGGGTCAGGGAGGCTGTGCCTTCAAACTGGGTGGACGTAAAGAACGTCGCGTCGCGGCTCGACGCCACCGATCCCGAGGCCCGCAGACGAAACGTCTCGCCGCCCCCCAGCGCGTTTATGTTCTCGTACACTCCGCCCACACCAACGCCGATTGATCCAAAGTTGCTTTGACGTCCCCGCTGTAGCCCAAAGGTTTCCATCCGCAACCGGTGGCGCTGCCGGGTCTGCGCTTCAATCCGAAGGGGAAGGTAGCGGACCGAGTCGACTGTCGCGGCCTCGTCGAACTGAGGCGTCAGGCTCGTAAACGCAAAGAGGCCCGCCCCTTCAAGCCGCTGCTTCGTCGCGACCACGGTTGAGCGATCGTACGTCGTCCCCGGGACAAACTGCATGGACCGGCGGAGGAGACCGGTCCCCAGTTGCCCCTCGTTTTCGATGTGACTCGTAACCAAGGGCCGCTTCCCGCCGGTTGTGTCCACGGGCACAGCAAGCGTGTCGCGCCGGAGCGAGGCCCCCTCCGGTCCTGTGATTCGGAAGTGGACGTTCCCAAAGCGGTACTGCTCTCCCGGATTCACCTGGAAAGTCACGTCCAGCGAACCCGGGGGAGCCCGAGCGCTGTCGACAATGGCCTGAATGGAGTCGCGGTTAACCGCAGCATAGCCCTCATTTCGCAGATAAGAGAGCATGCGGCGCCGTTCCTCCAGCAGCACCGGTCGCCGATAGCGCTGATCCTGCACCCGAAACGACAGGGGCGTCTCGGCCGTCCAGTTCGTTTTCTTCAACGCGGTCTCTCGTCCAAGACGGCGGCGCTGGCGGGGCGCCAATGCGTTGAGCCCTCTGTACTGCACACGACGGACGTAGGTCGCCGATCCCGGCTCCACCCGAAAGACGACGCGCACCCGATTCCCGGACGGATGTGGACGAATGGTGGACGTGACTTCCGCGTCGAAAAAGCCCTGTTGCTCGTAGTAGAGTTGCAATCGCCGAACGTCGCCGGCCACCGTCGTCGAGTCGAGATACGCCGGCGGTTCTCCGCCCGACTTGAGAGCTTCTCCCAATCGCGACCACATCCAGTCGGCGTTGCCGAACCGATACACCCAGCGCCACCACGTAAACCCGGGAATCCCAAGAATGCGCCGGTTTCGACGGGTGCGAATCTGTTTTTTGAGCGTGCCCTCAGAGAAATGACGATTGCCCTGAATGTGCACGCTCCGGACGATGGGCGCCGTGGTGTCGCGTTCCGTCGTGAACCGTCCCCCGCCCTCTTCAAGGAAAAGCGCCGCGGCCGAACCAGGGACGGACAGGACTCCGCCAAGAATCCCAACGACGAGCACGACACGTCCGAGAAGCGAAAACGGCCAAATAGCGTAGAGAGCTCGGGCCAATACGAGCGAGAGATCGTTTCTGCCAGTAGTCAATCCACGTGGAAACGGCGGATACCCGAAACACCCGGAGGTGATCCGGACATCGGCGCAGAGCGACGTCTAGACGAATCAGGAGCGTTCACAACGACGCATCTCCACGGCCGCGGAGCGCTATCGAGACACGTTTCCGCTCGGCAGCGCATCTCCCGCATTGGCCATCTGCGACTGGTACTCTTCGGTCCGCTTCTCAAGCTCGTGGTACGATTCCGGTGTCATGTCCGGCACGAAGAAACGCATCGGATCGAGCGCCTGGCCCGACAGCTTGTGCACTTCGTAATGCAGGTGAGGACCGGTCGTTCGCCCCGTGCTTCCACTGTACCCAATCGTTTTTCCGCGCTTCACCGTCTTCCCCGGCCGGATGCCATCGGGAATCTCAGAAAGGTGAGCGTAGCGAGTGAAGTATCCCGCCTCGGAATGCCGAATTTCGATGAATTTGCCGTATGCTGGACTGAACGTAGCCCGTCGCACCGTTCCATTGCCGGTGGCCACCACAGGCGTTCCCGGACGCAACAGGAAGTCCACTCCCGAATGCATCTTGCGAACCTTGAGAACGGGGTGTTTTCGCATTCCATACCCCGACACAATGTGTCCGTTGGCCGGGCGAATGGCGGGAAGTTGCACCAGCCGTTTTCTGCGCTTCTTCGCAACCTCACTCAGCTCTTCGTAGCTGGCTCCCTGCAAACTCATCTGACGCTCGAGCTTGTCGAGCTTTTGAGCCGTACTCTTGAGAAGCGACGACGCGTCTTTGTCCAGCCGGTCGAATTCCTTGTATGGGTCTGCCCCCCCAACCCCTACCTGACGGACATCCTCCGAGATGGGCTCGATCTGAAAGAGCCGCCGATACAGGTTCTCATCCCGCACGGCGAGCGTGTCGAGCCGAGACGAAAGTGCCGACATACGGCCGCTGACACGGTCGAGTTGGCGTTCAAGGGCTTTTTTCTCAACCTTGAGGGACTGTTCCTCAGGGGTCGTCAACCAGTACACGTCAATGCCCCAAATGCCGAGCCCCGCCAAAATGGCGGCGAGTCCCACGATCTGAGCAACGCGGGTGAGGTAGTCTCCCCACGTCTGCTCGACCTTTACGAAGGAACAGCTCTCCGGATCGTAGCGGTATTTCTGATCCTGCTTCATTATTAGAGGCGAAACGTTTCATTTCCGGTGGGAAAACGTATTGCGTACGTCCACTTAACAGTGCTCGGAAAAACCGAGCACGCAATAGGCGGCAGCGCACGTTTTCGAAAGACAGACCTACCCTGTCTTGCCGAATCCGTGTGTGCTCACTGCATTTTCTCTCCGAAGCAAAATGTATTCCTGATGGGAACGAAACGCAAAACGGTGTTGGGATACTGGTAAAGATAGACAACCGCTAATATAGAACTCTGCGTGAGACATTTCAACCATCGGTAACAATAGGAGCGAGCGATGTAGATGAAAAAACTAGAATATTCCACGACAGAAAGGTCCAATTACTCGTCATCCAGCAGAAAGAGCGTTTGTCAGAGAAACTGCCTCTGCGCTGTTGACTGCGACGGCTTCAAAGAGATTCACTCCAAGAGCAGTTGCTACACGGCACCTCGATTCTGGCAATCTGGGATTGCCTGCTACGCACTTCAGGAGCACTCGGTCACGTTGCCATCCAGATGGCTTCGCTCCCAGCGCTCCGCTCGGAACGACTCTTTCCCAAGACGGATTGCTTGAGACTGCACTAAGGGGCAGGAACGAGTTCAGCAAGCACCGGGCAGTGATCGGAGGGAAACCATCCGTTCCATCGGTCCGTGAGCGTGCCATGTCGCTGGACCGTGAGGGGACCGCGCACGAAGATGTAGTCGATCCGTCCGTTTGACTGCACGGCAGCGTCGAAGTCGTTGAAGGTGGCGACAGGCCCATGGTGTGGACGTGCGGTCTCGTGCAAGGCATCGCGGAGGGGCAGGCCCTCGTCGGTCGCCGTGAGTCGACGGTACGGCGTCGTCTCGGGAGGCGTGTTGAGGTCCCCCACGAGTGCCGCGGGGCTCCCTCCCGCAATTGTGTTGACCTGGGTACGAAGAAGGCGAGCGCTCTCGCGGCGAGCCCGCGCACTATCATGGTCGAAGTGCGTGTTGAAAACGTAGAGAGATTCCGTCTCGTCGAAGCGGGGCACCTCCATCCAGGTGGCGATCCGTGGATACGAGGCGCCCCAGCTTTGGCTGCCGGGCACGGTGGGCGTCTCCGAGAGCCAGAACGTGTCGTGACGAGCCGGACCAATCCGGTCGGTATGATAGAGGAGGGCACAGTGCTCGTCGGCGCCGGTGTCGCGGCCCGTGCCAATCCAGTCGTAGTCGCTGAGGCGATCGTCGAGATCGGCAAGCATGCCGGGCAGTGCCTCCTGCACGCCCACCACGTCGGGATCGTGGAAGCGAACCATGCTGGCCACCGCGTCGCGCCGCTCGGCCCATGCGGGCTCCTCGTCCCGCGGAGCGGCCACCCGAAGGTTATACGTCATGAGGCGCAATGTCGACATTGCAGACTGACGAGCCAGTGAGACAAAAGCAGGCAACTGTGAATACGCCGGGGAGCTACCACCGATCCGGCGGCCGAAACAGTCCCAGCGGGACGACGGTGACGTGATACAGCGCGTATCCAAGTTCCCACAGCGGAAACCCAGCAAGCAGGTCGGTCGCGTCGAGTCGTTCCGCAGCGGGACCGAGATGAGTGTGGCGAGCGAGCAAGCCGGTTGCGAGCAGGCCGATTCCGGTTTTGTCCAAAAACAGAGGCGCGAGCCAAAGCAGCACGAGACTCGCGTGGAGGAGCGTCAGGTGGACGCCCACCACCCAGTCGTAGTGGCGACCGGCCGACACGTGTCGTCGTTGCTGTCGCCACCAGTCGGTCCAGGAGACGGGTGTGTCGGTGGGTACGAATGTTTGTTCGTCAAGGAGGGCACGCACCGAGGCGTCGGTCCGGCGGTGCACGGCCTGTACGAAGAGGTCGTCGTCCCCGCTCATCGAGTCCTCGGTGGGGGCAAAGCCGCCCGTGGCCTCGAACACCGAGCGCGGATAGCTGAGGTTCCGCCCCACGGCCATGTACGGATGCCCCCATCCAATGGCGGCCACGGTGTAGATTCCTGCCACCAGTGCTTCGTAGCGCGAGAAGGAGGCAAGCAGCCCGGTGCCCCGGGGCGGGCTGTAGCCCACGAGCACACAATCCCCGTCTGTGCTTGCGTGGGTCCGGGCCAGGACCGAGAGCCACCCGGGCGGCGGAGTGCAGTCCGCGTCTGTGAATGCCAGCAGGTCGTGCTTGGCCGCCTCAATGCCGTGGGACAAGGCATTCTTTTTTCGGGGCGGCGTGGGATCGGTGACGCACACGAGGGTGGCGTGGGAACGATTCGAGGCCCACTCCGCCGCCACGGCCGCCGTGTCGTCGGTCGAGGCGTCGTCCACGATCACGACTTCGTACGACGGGTGCGTCTGGTCGGCGAGCGCGTCGAGCAGGGCTGGGAGCGTATTGGCCTCGTTTCGGGCAGCCACCACGACCGAAAGGGGCGGCGCCTCGTCCCTGGACGGAGAGGGCGCCTGCCGGCGACCCCGGCGCCACCCCCATCCGACGAGCACAGCGTACAGCATGAAAACGGCAAGCGCCCCGACGAAGAGGGTTGGCAGCATCAAAGGAAGCCGCTACGATCGAGGAAAGTGATTTAAAAGCAGTCAGAAGCTGTTTGGCGGATTGTCTGAGGCCTGCGACTTCGTGGATCTCGTGCAAAATGGCTTCTGCATTCCCCTGGTAGCGCCGCTACAAGGGGTCATTTGAGCGCCATTTTGCAGCGTCGCCCACTGTGTCTCGGCTTCTCATCCATCCACCAAACAGCTTCTCAGGGGCCTCCCTCCGAGGGATATTCGTATTGCGTATTTCGCATCGGCCCCTATTGAAGTCCACCAGAGTGATACGCAATACGAATACGCATAATCGCCCGGAAACGGCCGCGTCGGGGGGAAAAGGGCACGCCGTTTGGAAACAAAATCCCCGTGGATTCCGGCCCCTGCCGCACAGGATAGTGGAGGCCCAGCGAAATCTCTACTACGTTGTACAAGCGCTGGTTTTTACCCCCGACAGCTTCACGAAACGGCACGCTCCCTCATGACGACGACCACGTCCCCCTGGCCGGATTTGGGACGGTTTTGGACGGCCGCCAATGTGCTGAGCCTAACCCGGCTGGTACTGGTGGTGCCCATTGCCGTTCTGCTCTGGCAGGACGGCCCGCTGGGCTGGCTGCTGGGCCTCACCGTCGCGGCGATCATGACCGACTGGTTCGACGGCCGCGTGGCCCGCTGGACGCGCACAGTCTCGGAATGGGGCAAGGTCATCGACCCGGTGGCCGACAAGTTTGCCGCCATTCTGATCGTGACGGTGCTCACCTTCCGGCCCGAGGTCGCGGGGGCCCCGGAGCTTCCCCTCTGGTTCTTTGGCGTGATCGTGGGCCGCGACCTTCTAATCCTCATCGGGGGGGCCTGGATCGCGAAGCGCTCGGGAACGGTGCTGATGAGCGCCTGGGCCGGGAAGGCCGCCAGCCTCTGGCTTGCCATCACCGTATTGAGCATCATTTTGAAAGCCGATGAGCCGGTCTTTCACGTCTGCCTGTGGATGGCGACGGGACTTTTCCTCTTCTCCTTCGGCGTGTATCTCGTTCGCTACCTGAACGCGATCCGGCGATCCCCGCCCCCAACGGACCGCTCGGCATCATCCGGCGGGCCTGAAGCCGACGAGGCGACGTCGTCTGGGGCGGCCCCCCACGCCGATGATTCCAACCTCTCCCTCTCCATTGTTTTCCCTCTCTAACGCACCTCATCATGGGCATTCTCGATCGGTTCACCAGTAGCTACGACGAGGAGGAGCAGGAGAAGCTCGACGAGGGCCTCGACAAGACGCGCTCCAGCTTCTTCGGCAAGATCGACCGCATGGTCCGCGGAAAAGACTCCGTGGACGCGGAGGTGCTCGACGAGCTCGAGGAGATTCTCATCACCAGCGACGTGGGCGTGGACACCACGCTCGACATCATCGACCACATCGAAGAGCGGGTGGCGGAGGACCAGTACGTGTCCACGAAGGAACTGAACGCCCTGATTCGCGACGAGATTGCGAAGCTGATGCTGGCGGACGGAGAGGAGAGGCCGGCCAACTTCGATGCGCCCCTCCCCAACAAGCCGCACGTGATTATGGTGGTGGGCGTCAACGGCGTGGGCAAGACCACGACGATCGGCA
The DNA here is from genome assembly GCA_964604815.1 of uncultured Salinivenus sp. GTDB lineage: Bacteria > Bacteroidota > Rhodothermia > Rhodothermales > Salinibacteraceae > Salinibacter. The sequence goes on from CAZSBW010000110.1 coordinate 8,216, forward strand.
AGATGGCGCACAAGTACAAG
>CAZSBW010000111.1:0-8223 GCA_964604815.1 uncultured Salinivenus sp.
AGGACGTGTTTCTCTTCAGCGACACGGTGGCCAACAACATCGCCTTCGGCGACCTGGAGGCCGAGCGGGAGGCCATCCGCGCGGCGGCCGACGAAGCCGACCTGCTGGACAACGTGGAGGACTTTCCCGACGGCTTTGACACGTACGTCGGCGAGCGCGGCATCACGCTCTCCGGCGGTCAGAAGCAGCGCACCTCCATCGCCCGCGCCCTGATTCGCGACCCGCGCGTCCTGATCTTCGACGACGCCCTCTCGGCGGTGGACACGGCCACGGAGCGCAACATCCTGCGGTCGCTGCGCGAACGAAGGGACAGCCACACCCTTGTCATTGTGAGCCACCGCCTCAGCGCCGTGCAGGACGCGGACCTTATCCTCGTGATGGAACACGGCCGCATCGTGCAGCGCGGCACCCACGACACCCTCGTGGAGGAGGAGGGGCTCTACGCCGATCTGTACGAGAAGCAGTTGTTGGAAGAAGAAATTCAGGCCCTGTAGCAGGTCTTCCCGTTTCAGCCGGCCTTGACGGGGACGCTCGTCCGAACAGCTTCTGATTCCACCGCTATTTTCCCTCTCGAATGGGTCTCGATACCGTCCAGACGCGCACAACGAATCACGTCTGACGCCCCTCTAGATCGAGAAATGGGACAATGGGACTTCCAGGATCTCCGCCAACGCCCGTTCTTGGCCTTCTCCTGATTGGGCTCGCGATTCAGGAGGACCCTGACGACGCTGCCCTTGCCGCTCGGATCCGGGAGGGCGACCGCGACGCCTTCCGCCAGTTCTACGATCGGCACCACGCTTCGCTCTTTCGGTATGTGCGTCGTCGAGGAATGAGCACCGACGTGGCCGAGGACCTCGTACAGAAGGCATTTCTGTACATTTGGGAGCACCGCCGGCGCGTCGATCCCGACCAATCCCTCCGGGGATACCTCTTCCGGATCGGGTACACCCGCATGCTCAATCACCTGCGGGACGCGCCGCCGCACGACGCGGATGCCGCCCCCGATCGACAGCCGGCGTCCGCCCCCTCCCCGGAGGCCGACGCCGCGTATCGCGACCTCCGCGAGGCCCTGGACGCGGCCATCGAGCAGTTGCCGGAACGCCGCCGGGAGGTGTTCGAGCTGTGCTTCGTCGAAGACCTGACCTACCGGGAAGCGGCCGACGCGCTCGACATTAGCCCCAAGACAGTCGAGAGTCACATGCGACACGCCTTCCAGACCCTTCGGGACGCGTTGGAGGCGTACCGCACGGAAGACTCATAAGCGGGTGCGAAGAAGGACCCGAAATTTCAAATTCATCCACACTTCATCTAAGAGAATAGGGGAGGGGACGGGGGCGTCGTGTAAAAAGAGTGGAGCATCACGACACGCTTTCCATGCGAATGATCGTTTCACCAAGGCACCGACTCGACATGCGTACGATGCTTGCTCGTTCGACGACTGTTCGTTGCGCATTGTACACCATTTTCGTCGGGGCGATGCTCGTTCTGCTTCCCGCCTGCGACTCGAATACGCCGGCGCCGTCGCTGGAGTCGCAGTTCGACATGCAGGTGGGAGCGCCCGTCGACCAGTCAGTGACGGGCCCGGCCGCCCTCGGCAGCAACCTTTCGTTCGACGAACAAGGCGTCTTTACCCTTCCGGAGGGACCATTCGGAAAGACCATCACAATCATTCAGCTCTCCGGAGAGATTGACGAGGGGGTTGCCCACGACCTGTCATTTATGCGCGTCGCCAACGGGCCGCTTGAGGAGGACACTTATGACATTGGTTTCTCGTGCGAAGGCGACTGCGGCCCCTGGTCGTTTCCGGAGGAGTGGTTTACTGCCGATTACGGCCGACAGACGGCAGACTCCCTGCATTCGTACCCGATTGAATCGGGAACCATCGCGATCGAAACGGTCACCGATGAAGGAGTTGAGGGATCATTCAATTTAACCTCGCCCGTGAAAATGAGCATCGCGAAGGCCGACATAGAGGTCCTCATCGACTCGCTGCGGAGCGGTCCGCACCGCCCCGACACAACGGGCATTCCGTATCCTCCAATGATGAACCTACAGTTTTTTGAGGAGCCGATGACGATCGAAGGGAGCTTCACGGCCACCTCTGATCAGAAGTTGTCTGACCAGGTTCCCCACTTCGGTGGAATTTTGGGGAGCACCGTGAGTGATACGACGATCACGATTCCGTAGCAACAGTCTGCGGCCTCGTGTCGGCGCCGATAGGGGAGAGGGTGCCGTGGGGGCGAGGGCCGGCTGGGATTCTCTGCCGAAAAAACGACGAGCGCGCGTCGTGCCACGCTCATCTGAGGATGACACACCCGAGGATCCGGCCCGCCGGCTCGCCCGGCAGATTGGGGCCGTGCGGGCCGAAGGAGCGCCGCTGGAGGACGCCTCGTGGGCCGACGAGGCGCTTGTGGCGGCCCTGCGGGAAACGATCGCCGAGCGGGACGCCGATCGGCAGGTCGGCCCTACGGCGTCGCAGTCGGATCGCATGTGGCAGGCCATCGAGGCCGAGATGGAGCCGGCTTCGTCCCCGTCGCCTGCCCGCCGCCTGCGCCCGCGCCCGTCGACGGCGTGGCGGATGCTTACACAACCGCCGGTGCGGCGATGGGCGGCTGCGGTCGTCCTTCTCGTGGGGGCGGTCGCGGCCTGGTTCGTTCTGCGGCCCGCCGGTCCCGAGCGCGTGGCCGTGGCCGAGGAGCGCATGCGGACGTACACCACCCCCGGCAACGCCACGGTGCAGTTGCGCCCGCACTCGGCCCTCTACCGCGTCCCCGTCGACACCGTCACTCGATACCGGCTCCGGGGAGAAGCATACTTTGCGGTGCCGGCGCGCACAGACGCGACGGGGTTCGAGGTGCAGACCGACGACGCGCGGGTTCGCGTGCTGGGCACCCGCTTCGCCGTGCGCACCTGGACGGGCAGCACCGAGGTGTACCTGGAAGAGGGCACCGTGCGCATGACGGCGCGGAATCGAGCCGGATCCGCCCTCCGGTTGGGGGCGGGGCAGCGCGCGTCGGTATCGCCCGACGGACGCGTGACGTCCCCAACCAAGGCCCGGCGATCCGTCTATGCGGGTTGGCTCGACCGGACGTTGCGCTTCGAGCGGCGCTCGCTCCAGCACATCGTCGAGGAACTGGAGTATCACTACGATCTCACGATTCGAATTCCGGAGCGCCTGCGCCGTCAGACCCTCAGTGGGCAGGTGTCCCTCGACGACCGGGCGCAGAGTCTTCACGACCTCGCTGTGGTACTGGGTGGACGATTTGAACGCATCGATGATGATACCTATCGGTTCGTGGCTCAGTAGAAGTTTGCTCCTTGCGGGACTGCTCGCTGTGGGCGGATGGGGACAACCGACCTGCGCACAGTCGAAGTCCGTGCCGGCTGCGTTCTCGTACCGGCAGGCGTCGCTTCGCACGGTGCTCCAGGACGTGCATCAGCGCACCGGCTACCGATTTCTGTACCGGGATGCCCTCGTAGCGGGCAGATCCGTCACCCTCTCGGCAGATTCGGCAGAGGTGCTTTCGGCTCTTCGCGAGACGGTGTCGGGCGCCGGACTGCGAATGGAAGTCGATCGCGCCCGGCGACAGGTCCTTCTCGCGCCGGCTCCGCAGGGGGAGCGGGCAACGACAACCGTAACCGGATACGTGGTCGATGCGCAGGACGGCGGGCGCTTGCCCAGGGCGACGGTCGTCTGGCACGACGCCGAGGGCCGGCGGAACGGCGCGGTGGCAAACGAAAACGGGCGCGTCCGCTTTCGACTGGAGCCGGCCGCTCTCCCCGATCGCGTAACGATTGTGGCCTCACACGTGGGCTACGAGCCTGCGTCCGTGACGATATCGCCGGAGCAGCCCCCAACGGAGCTGCCGTTTCGCCTCACGCCCGAGTCCACCCCCGGCCCAGACGTCACCGTGCGAACGAATGCGTTTCCCACGGCGCTGGACTCGACGTGGGACAGCTTCACCCAGCCGGATCTCTTTTCCCCGCTCGGGGAGGCAAGCGTCCTTCGGTCGTTGCAGACGCTTCCCTCGGTGGCGATTACGAGCGCCCTCTCGGACGGGATGCACGTGCGGGGAAGCCAGTCCGACGGGTTTCACGTGCAGATCGACGGCATGCCCATCTACAATCAGAGCCACCTGTTTGGGCTGTTCGACGCCTTCAACGATGAGGCATTGCGCACGGTCGGGTTCTTTGCCGACGTGGCCCCGGCCCGGTACCGCGCCCCGCCGGGCGGCACGCTCTCCTTTCAAACGCGACGGGGCGCCCGGACGGGGTTCGGCGGAACGGCTGAGCTCAGCAACACCGCCGTTAGTGCCACTGTTGACGGCCCGCTGGGGGAGGGACGCGGCAGCTGGTTGCTGTCGGCCCGGCGCTCGTATCTCGATACGGTGAACTGGTTCAAAAATGACGATCTCATTGCACAGGGCGTGGGGTGGAACCTTCGAATGGAGGAGCCCACTGAGGAGGAACGTCTGACTGGGTCAAATGGAGATTTGGTCGGAGAGCCGTCGGCTGCGTTCTACGACGTGCACGGAACGCTTCAGTACGAGTGGCCTGCCGGCTCTCGGCTCACCGTTAGCGGGTATCTCGGCGGTGATCGCACCGAAGTCCCGTTTGGGAAAGAGGGAATCGTGACTGAGATTGGGAAGAATGGGACGAGCGACGAACGGGTCTCGGTGGGGCCCGATCGTTTCGAGACAGACACGAAGTGGGGAAATGAAGCAGCCAGCATTCAGTTGGGATCTCCACTCCGGTCCGAACTTTTCGTCCACACGACACTTTCGGTCAGTCGTTACCATGCTCAGTTCAAGCAGCCCAACTTGTCCGCCCCCGTTCTGTCATCCGGCTCGCCGGAGAGCGGAGCCCTCTCAACCTTCGGCGTACAGAACGAACTGGTGGATGCGACGCTCAAACAACGTGTTGACGGAGCGCTGGAGACGGGCGCGTGGACGGCAGGGTACATGGCACGGCTCCTTTCCATTGATTATCGCATGCAGGGAGTGGGGCTATTGGATGCGCAACAGCGCCGCCGTGCTATTCAGGGCGATCTCTTTGGGCAGTACGACCGGCGGGCCGTCGGGGGATGGGCCAACGTTCATCTCGGGCTTCGCCTGCACGGCTTTTCGCCGGGGCCGTACGGGCGGTTGTCTCCCCGCGTCTGGGTGGAGGGGTGGCCGGAGCGGTCCCTCTCGGCTACGATCGGATACACGCGCAACCACCAGTTCCTCCACCGGCTTTCGGGGGCGAGGAGAGCCCAGATGGACACCTGGACGATGAGCACTGCCCACCGGCCGCCGGCCACGTCCGACCACGTCACGCTTGGGATAAAGACGCGGCCCCATCCAAACTGGACCCTTCGTCTCAACGGATACTACAAAGAGCAGCGGCGCGTGCGCCTGAGCGACCCATCCCTTGCGGGGGACCAAGCAGCGTCGCTGTCGCGGCCGTGGGCCACGGGTCAGGTGACGACCCGAGGGGGGGAGGTGCTACACCGCCTGGACGGTGCGGGATGGCAGTGGACGGCGAGCTATGCGCTTTCTCACGCCGAACTTCGCCTTGTAGAGGTCCGCACAGAGGGAAAGCGATCCGTTCCCTGGGATCGACGGCACCAGGGAGCCACCCGGATCCAGGTCGAGATCGGGGAGGCCTGGTCGGGCCATCTCACGTGGCTCGCGGCTTCTGGGCGCCCCAACGGGCTGGATCAGGTCGATCTTCGGCTGGCCGATCTCGTTTCGGAGGAGCCGGCCCGACTGCTTCCTTACCACCGGCTCGATGCAGCCCTGCAGTACGAACGGCGCGTCGCAGGTGTCGAACTGACGGCTCGACTGGCGGCCTTCAACCTCTACGACCGCGACAATCCGCGATACCGGCGACTCGTCGGGATTTCAGGGGAACGCCCGCCCCGGCGAGGATCGGAGCTTCAACTCGCAGGCGTCAACGTGTACGACCTTGGATTCCAGCCGTCCTTTCGGTTTTCCGCCACGTGGTAGGACGCAGGCGGCTTTTTCAGGCGGCCTGTCCGTCCACCGTCACGGCCTGCTGGCGCTCCACGGTCTGAACCAGGACCTCCAGCCAGCGGCGCACCTGGGTAAACACGAGGTAGCGGTCCGACACGCGGCGGCGAGCATTGCGCGCCCACGCAGCCCGTTCCTCCTCAGCGGCCAGCATCTCGTGGATCGTTTGGGCAATCGCTTCCGGCCCGTCGGACTTCGGCAAGAGGCGCCCGTGCTCGCCGTCGTTGACCTGCTCCTGAATGCCGGCCGCGTGCGTGCCGAGGATGGGCGCGCGCTTCCACATGCCCTCCGTGACAGTAAGGCCAAAGCCCTCCTGCACCGAATTCTGAGCGACGATGGACGAACAGCGCTGCAGGGCGTTCACCATCAGCGAGTTGATGTGGCGGGAGGCCATCGGGAGCGTGATGACGGCCACGTCGCGCTGAATTTCAGTCGGGAGGTCGTGCCAGAGGCTGCAGATCTCCTGGAAGACCTCCTGTCCCTCCGGGTCGTCGGACACCGAGTCGGGGTCCGGCCCGGCCAGGACGAGGCGCGAGAGCGAGAGGCGCATGCGGTGCCGCTCCGAATCGGCGTGGCGGTCAATGAAATTGTTCTCCTTCATCCGGGCAAAGCCGCGAAGCAGCGAGTCGAAGCCCTTGAGCCGATCCCAGCGGGAAATCTGCGTGACGATGGGCCGCTCCAGAAGCCCGAGGTCTTCCGGGCGATTGGCCGGGGCGAACGAGCCGTCGCGCTGGAGGCGCATGGCGGGCGTGGCGTAGTCGCGGTCCACCGTGGGATGAGAGCCCTGCATCAATCGGGCACGCCGCAGCACGTCCGTCAACTCGCTTGCGGACAGGTTTCGATTCTTCGGACTGAGCGGATTGATGGCCGGATTGATGATGTCAGACCGATCCTCCAGGAAGTCCGGCACGTAGTCGCGGAGTGAAAAGATCGTCTCGTCGTAGCGCTCAACCCACGGCTGCAGAAAATTCCAGGCCGTCTCTGTAGAGTCGTTCGTCTCGTCGAGGCCGATGTGGCAGCGCCAGACGGCAGGAAGGTCAAGCTCCTCCTTCAGTACAGCCCCTGTGCCCAGCGGCTGCGGATCATGCACGACGAGTACGTCGTCCGGATCGACGTGTCGCCGGAGCCCATCGGCGCAGTTTTCACTCACACGCTGGTAGAGGGCCCGGTCCTCGTCGCTCATGTGCGGCGTGCCGGCCCCGTGAAGGAGGTTGTGGATGCGCTTCGTGAGGGGAAAGAAGCCCTCCTCGTCGCTGACGATGACGGCCCACTCGGTCGACACGCCGAGCTCACGAAGCATCGAGACCACTTTGGGCAGCATTTCGGCCACGCCGCCGCCCTGGGCCGTCGAGTTGACCATCCAGACCGTGCGATCCTCAAGCCGGTCGGCAGCCTGCTGCGCGACGGCTCGCAGGTCTTCAACCGGACGAGCGAGCGATGCGTGCGTTGCGTAGTCGTCGAGCGTGGTCTCCGTCTCGACGTCGACAATGGTAATCATAGACGTATGAGGGTGGATGCAGAATCGAGTTGGTTGGGCAAAAGGACAAAATTCGCTCCACAGGTGCGACGGAGCGGGGACGGGGTGTCGCCATTCCAGTTAATATTCCGGAAATCGCACGGCAAATCCCTGCGCTGACCGAGACCGGGATAAAGGAGACGATTCGGAATCGAGGTATGCGATCGTGTCCAGGGGCGCACTCCGTCCCAAAATCCTCCCTTATCCTAGATGAGAATGGGAACGGTTTCAAGTTGAGAATCTGCAAAACAGGATCTGGGATCGTGGAGAGCGCGGGCCAGCGTGACTGCGTCCCGCCGTCAGGAGATGGGCGAGGCAGGGCTGTCCCCATATCCGGTCAGTTCAACATAGCCCCGTCCCTGGAGGGCGCCACTGGAATCCTCGACTCGGACGGCCCCCTCCCAGTAGCGGACCGACACGTCGAGCTCCTGATTCGGCATCAGCGGGACGACGTGGAGGGTGAGGTCGTAGGCGGGAACGCGAAGGGTCCACTCGACGGGATACGTATGCGTGCCGTCCGGGGTCGTCCAGGTGTCGAGCACGTCGATCTCGACGTCCGTTCGGCCAATCTTCGTGGTCGATCCGTCGGGGGCCACGAGCGTGCCTTCGCTGAACCGGCTCGGGGAGCCGTCCTCATTGCGGAGCTGGTAGTACATGAGGTCGCGCCCGTCGTCGAGCTGGAGCGAGAACCAG
>CAZSBW010000112.1:0-8222 GCA_964604815.1 uncultured Salinivenus sp.
CCTCGAACCCTTTCGGGATGACTCTCGAATGAAGGTATTTTTGCGTGTCTACTTATAAGCGACGGGGATGACGGAACGTCCTTCGGGGGAAGGGGGAGAGTCACTGGAGTCGGGACTTTCCAAAAAAAGAAAACTAAAGGAGAGGGTGCAAGCGGCATCAGGGCAATCGTATCTTGAATCGTTTCTTCTGAGGATGGAGGCTCTTTTGCCTCTGATCGACGAAACCGCCCGGAACGCACGAGCGAAAGGGGGCATGGGAGCGTGGGAGTAAGCGATTCCAGGCTGTCGAAGTCGGAAGGGACCAATCGAAATTAAGATGCAATCGCCCTGAGCGGCAGGATTCAGACTCAGGGCGATCGTGCGTTAAAAATTTCCCGTCGATGCAAAGCGGCTCATCTCCCGCCGATGGGGAATACTGCCGGAAAAGCGCGGGTCAGAGGGCGAATGGGGGAGCGCGGTCGCACTGCTTCGGTTGATTCAAGATGCGATTGTTGTGGCTACGAACTCCACGAACCCCCACTCGTACAGCGGATCCTGCGTCTCCGCACAAAACGTTTTGCCCATGATTGAGCTCGAAAAGCTAGAGAAAATTAAGCGCCGCTTCGAGGAGGTCGAGAGCCTGATGGCTGACCCGGAGGTAGCTACAAATCCGAGCCGGATGCAGGAACTGGGGCAGGAGCACAGCCGGCTTGAAGAGGTCGTCGAGGCGATCGACCGCTACGAGGACCTGCTCCAGGAACAGGAGGATCTGCGCGGCCTCGTGCGTTCCGAAAGCGGAGAGATGGAGGCGATGGCCAAGGCGGAACTGGAGGACCTGGAAGAGCGGATGCCGGCGGTCGAAGAGGACCTGAAGCAGAAGCTCATTCCGAAGGATCCGGAGGACGAGAAGAACGCGATCATAGAGATTCGGGCGGGGGCCGGCGGGGACGAGGCGTCGCTCTTTGCGGGCGACCTGTTTGAGCTCTACACGACGTTTGCCAAGCACCAGGGCTGGGCCTACGAGATGATGGACGTGTCGCCGGGGACGCAGGGCGGCTTTCGAGAGGTCATCTTTGGTGTAAAAGGAGAGGACGTGTACGGGACGATGAAATACGAGGCGGGTGTTCACCGTGTGCAGCGGGTCCCCGAGACTGAGTCGAGTGGGCGCATTCACACCTCCGCGGCCACCGTGGCGGTGCTGCCGGAGGCCGAGGAGGTAGACGTAGACGTGCAGGAAAGTGATCTCAAGATCGAGACCTTCAAGGCCACGGGACCAGGGGGGCAGTCCGTGAACACCACCGACTCGGCGGTGCGCATCAAGCACATCCCGTCCGGCGTGGAGGTGTCATGCCAGGACGAGAAAAGCCAACACAAGAATCGGTCGAAGGCCATGCGCGTCCTCCGATCGCGGCTGTACGAGAAAAAGCTCCGGGAGCGGCGGGAAGAGCGCGAGGCGGCGCGGCGCTCGATGGTGGGGAGTGGGGATCGGTCGGCCAAAATCCGGACCTATAATTTTCCGCAGGACCGCGTGACCGATCACCGGCTGGAGGGCGACCAGAAAAATTACTCCCTGCAGACGATCATGGACGGGGATCTCGCCCCGATCATCGACGCGCTTCGGGCCGAGGAAAACGCCGAGAAGCTCGCGAATCTGTAGCTTGATTATCGGCGTACCGACCTGGGAAAACCACATACAGCGGTTTGGCCGTCACGAACGAATATCTCATGCTTCCGGGATCGTGCTCCGGTCTGTTCGAAGACGGACTTTACTGATACGTGAAATGGTACCGAAGCTATTCGGGAGGACTATAGCGGCAAAATCAGCCTCCAACGACGACGTAGGGACTCCCCTCCGGTCGTCTCTACGAGAACGTCGGAGGCAATGACCAAAAGAATGAAGATTGCTGGCTACCTATCACTTTGAGTTGCGGACGCTCCCAAAAATCCCTCAACTCGTCATCCCGCACCCCGATGCGGGATCTCTCTGGAGACAGAAGCGCTGTATTCGGGGAGATCCTGAGTCGAGCTCAGGATGACGTGCTTTTACTGGGGTTTTTGGGAGCTTTGGAGTCGGTGCAGACAAAAGTGATAGGTAGCTAATAAAGATTGACAAACCACTATGCACGGATCAGTAAGAATGCATTCACGGACCGGTTGGCCGTGACTGAGATTCGCGACGCTCACCTTGAGGATGCAGCCGCGATCGCGTCCATCTACAACGAGTCGATTGCGGCGCGGGACAGCACGATGCAACTGGACCGAGTCCACACCGAAACAGTGTCGGACTGGATCCGGGCGCAGGGAGAGCGGGAAGCCGTTCTCGTGATGGTTGAAGGGGAAGGGGAGGAAATTGTCGGCTACGGTGTTGTGAAGCGATACAGTGATCGTGAAGGGTACCGTTTTGCGGCCGAGACCTCTGTTTACCTGCGCCGGACCCATACCGGCGCCGGGCGTGGATCGGAGCTCCAAGCAGCGCTCATCGACCGGTGTCGGGCCCATGGCTATCATCATCTCGTAGCCAAGCTCTGGGCCGAAAACGAACGGAGCCGGGCCCTGCATCGGACGTTTGGATACGACCTCGTGGGCGTACAGCAGCAAATTGGGCACGTGGAAGGAGAATGGCGGGACGTGGCGATTATGCAGAAGATTCTGGACGACTCCGCCCGTACGTCCTGAAGAGAGGGTGCTTACGACGCATCTCCAGGAAATTTCGTTGGGGCCTCATTAATTCTGACCGAGACGCGGACGTCCCCCGAACACTGCTTCCCCCGGTGCGTACCCAACATTGTATTGTTAAAATCACGCCTTTTGCAATAAACCGACACAGCGTCGTGGCACAAGCGAAACAAGGAGACGAGGTTCAGGTCCACTACACCGGCAAACTCGAGGATGGGACCGTGTTTGACACCTCGGAGGATGGGGAGCCGCTCAACTTCACCATTGGTGAAAACCGTGTAATCCCCGGTTTTGAGGAAGCGGTGACGGGCATGGAGCCCGGCGACTCCAAAACCACTGAGGTCGATCCCGAGCAGGCCTACGGCGAGCACCGAGAAGACATGGTCATGGAGATGGAGCGCGATCAAATTCCCGATGAGGTGGATCCGGAGGTCGGGCAGCAGCTTCAACTCCGTCTTGAAAACGGGCAGACGGTTCCCGTGCTCATCACGGCGCTCGGTGAAGACACTGTCACCATTGACGCCAATCATCCACTGGCGGGCCGAACGCTCATTTTTGACATCGAGCTGCTGGACGTTAGTGAAGGCGAGGGTACAACGAACGGAGAAGGAGAAGGTAACATCGTGACGCCGTAAATTCGTGCCCCCGTTCTTGGTGGGGAACACCTCCCGAGTGCTATGCCTGTGCCCCTGCGTGGTCGTTTCATGTAGGGGCATTTGCTATGTGTGGTCTTCGCGGCAGTCCGGCCTCTTTCTGGAGCGAGTGCGGGTCTCCGTTAACCTTCCGTGAGAATGACCCTAGCGGGAATCCTCCGGTTTCCGGGAGCGTGCTACGACGATGCCCTTTCAGTCCGCGTCTTTTTCAAGAAATTGACCGTGACGGCCCATGAACCAAGAGACGAAATCCGCGACCAAGACGGCTCCTGCCGATCGCAGCGAGCGTCAGTATAACTTCTCGGCGGGGCCGGCGGCGCTCCCCGTTGAGACCCTGTTGGAGGCCAAGGAGGAGCTTCCGGTGTACGACCACACCGGGGCCTCCGTCATGGAGATCAGCCACCGCTCGGCGGCCTACGACAAGGTCGAAGAGGCGGCCCGCGACCACATTAAGTCGCTTCTCGACATTGGCGACGACTGGAACGTCCTCTTTCTGCAGGGCGGGGCCTCGATGCAGTTCTATCAGGCGCCTCTCAACTTTCTGACCGAGGACGGCTCGGCCGACTACGTGATCACTGGCCGGTGGGGGACGAAAGCCATCCGGGAGGCCCGCCTCGTCGGCGACGTGAATGTGGCGGCGTCGACCGAGGACGAGGACTTCGCGTACGTGCCGGAGGTGGAAGCGTGGGACCTTAATCCAGACGCCGATTACGTCTACGTCACCACCAACGAGACGGTCAATGGCAATCAGATCACCTCGGACCCGGTGCTCGATGCGCCGATCGTGGCCGACGCCTCCAGCGAGTTCCTGAGCCGCCCGATGGACCTGGAGGGCTACGGCCTCGTCTTTGCCGGGGCGCAGAAGAATGTGGGCCCGGCCGGCGTGACCATCGTGCTCGTGCACGATGACTTCTTGGAGCAGAAGAAGGACCGTCTGCCCACGATGCTCGACTACGGCACCCACGTGCGCAAGCGGTTCAACACCCCGCCCATCTTTCCGATCTACATGGTCGAGAAAGTCACCCGCTGGCTCCTCAACCTTGGGGGGCTCGACGCCATTCACGCCATCAACAGGCGGAAGGCCACCACGCTTTACGACCGGATCGAGCAATCGGACTTCTACTACTGCACAGTCGAGGAGGGTTCCCGCTCGATGATGAACGTGACGTTCCGTCTGCAGGACCCAGACCTGGAGGACCTCTTCCTGAAGCAGGCCGAGCAGCGGGGGCTCATGGACCTTGCAGGCCACCGCACCGTCGGCGGCGTTCGCGCGTCCATCTACAACGCCATGCCGGTGGAAGGAGTGGAGACGCTCGTGCAGTTCATGGATGAGTTCGAGCGCACCCATGGATAATCCAGTCATGAGTCACGAGTTATTAGGAAAAGATCTCTTATTGGGTTCATGACTTGCGAACTCGCGCCCCCCGGTTCTCTGACAGGGCAATCGTATCTTGAATCGTTTCTTCTGGGGATGGACGCTCTTTTGCCTCTGATCGACGAAACTGCCCGGAATGCACGAGCGAGAGGGGGCATGGGAGCGGTCTAAAACCACTTCCGCCCTCACTCTCGTTCGGTCAGGGCGCGTGGGAGCGAGCGGATCTGGGCTGTCGAAGCCGGAAGAGACCGACCGAACTTACTGATACGTGAATGGGTTTCTAAAGACGATTTCCGCTGATGGCATGACACGGTTTTGGAGATCTGAGATCTCCTTCCTCACACGGAGAATGATGTTTACCTACCCGTGCACGGATCAGTGAGATGCAATCGCCCTATGGTTCTTTGAGCGTCGCTTGCGTGCCGGAGCCCTTCTTTCTTTCTTGTGGACGCGGAGGGGCAGGGGGAAGCGACCGCTCGTCACTTGACACCGACTGATTTCGACGCAATGGCCTTTACGATTGGCGTGCCGCGCGAGACCGCGGACGGCGAGTCGCGCGTGAGCTTTGTTCCAGAGGTTGCGGAGCGGCTCCAGAAAATGCAGGACGATGTGGAGGTGATCGTCGAATCGGGGGCTGGATCCGACGCCTACCATTCGGACGCAGACTATGAAGCGGCGGACTGCCGGGTCGTGGACCGGGAGGCGGTATTCGATGCTGATCTCGTGACCAAGGTGGCGCCGCCCTCTGACGACGAAGTCGGGTTTTTTTCGGAGGGCCAGATTGTAATCGGTCTCCTCGATCCGCTGAACCGGCCTGAGACGGCACAGGCGCTGGCCAATCGAGGCGTCACCACCCTCGCCATGGAACTCGTGCCCCGCATCTCGCGGGCGCAGAGCATGGACGCGCTCTCCGCCATGAGTTCGATCGGGGGGTATCGGGCCGTCATCCGCGCGGCCGAACGGCTTCCGAAGTTCTTTCCGCTGCTTACGACCGCGGCCGGGACGGTAAAGCCAGCGCGCGTCCTCGTCCTTGGAGCCGGCGTGGCAGGCCTGCAGGCCATCGCCACTGCCAAGCGCCTCGGCGCCCGCGTCTTCGGGTACGACATCCGCGAGCCCACCCGCGAGGAGGTCGAGAGCCTCGGTGCGGACTTCGTGGAACTGGAGGTCGACATTGAGGCCGACGAGGACGAGAGCGGCTACGCCGAGGAGCTTGAAAAGGAAAAACAGGAGCGCCAGCCCGAACTCCTCAAGCCTCACATTGCGGAGGCTGCCGTGGTGGTCTCGACGGCCCTCATCCCCGGTCGCCCGGCGCCTCTGCTCATCAACGAGAACGCGGTGGCGGCCATGGAGCCCGGCTCAGTCATCATGGACCTCGCGGCCCCAAACGGCGGCAACTGCGCCCTCACTGAGACCGGCGAGACCGTCGTAAAGGACGACGTGCAGATCCACGGCCCCACGAATTTGCCCGCCGAGATGCCGGTCCACGCCAGCGAGCTCTACGCGAAGACGATCTCGTCGATGATTCAGGAATTTGCCGACGACGGGGCGTTCACGCCCGACTTCGACGACGAGATCTTCGCCGGGGCCTGCCTCACGCACGATGGCGAGGTGCGCAACGAACGGGTTCGGGATCTCCTCGGACTCGGTGAGCCGGCACCGAAAGAAAAGTGATACGTGAAGCGTGATACGTGAGATGCTTTTCCGATTTGTCTGACACGGCGTCCCTCACGCATCACTCATCGCGCTTCACGCTCCATACGAGAGGGGTTCCGGCGTTTCGGAGTCGCCTCAAGCTGCTGTCCCTGCTATTCCCCAGACTGCCATGCTCAACAACGTCATCATCTTCGTCCTGGCGGCCTTCGTGGGCACCGAAATTTTGACGAAGGTACCGCAGACGCTCCACACCCCGCTCATGTCGGGGGCCAACGCCATCAGCGGGATCACGATCGTCGGGGCGCTCGTGGCGTCCGGCATGACCGCCGATCCGTGGTCCACCTGGATCGGATTTGCCGCGCTCGTGGTGGCCACCATCAACGTCGTCGGCGGCTTTCTCGTCACCGATCGCATGCTGCAAATGTTTGGACAGAAGGAGGCCGCTCCCGCCCAGGTGGATGCTGCCGCGGCCGCCCAGCGCACAGACGGCACGCCGGAGTAGCGGTATTGCGTGTTGCGTATTTCGTATTGCGCAGGGGAGGGCTAAGACGGAATACGCAATACGAAATACGGAATAGAGAACATCAGCACTCCCTTTGAGGCATTTCCCCCATCGTACTTACCGCACGGTTTCGCCTATGAAAACCGCGATCATCGACCTCACGTATCTGCTCTCGGCGGTGCTGTTCATCTTTGGGTTGAAGCGGATGCAGTCGCCCGTGACCGCCCGCACAGGAAACGCACTTGCCTCGCTCGGCATGCTCGTGGCTGTCGTCGCTACGCTCTTCCTCTACGAAATCCTGTCGTGGCCGATGATCCTGGCGGGCGTTGTGCTCGGCGGCGCCATCGGCGTGGCACTGGCCCGCAGGGTGGAGATGACAGCGATGCCGGAGCTGGTGGCGGTCTTCAACGGGTTCGGCGGGCTGGCCTCGGCGCTGGTGGCGGGGGCGGAGCTCTCGCAGTACGTGGGGGCGGCGCGCCTCGTCGATTCGGCGGGGTTTGGGATCGTGACGGCGATCACGATTGCGCTCTCCATCCTCATCGGCACGGTTACGTTTTCGGGGAGCGTCGTGGCCAACGGAAAGTTGAGCGGGTGGATTACGGGCAATCCGATCTCCTTTCCCGGCCTGCGCGTGATCACGGTGCTCCTGCTGATCGGGGCGGGCGGCGCGATCGGCGTCATGATCGCCGGCGCCGACGCCTTTCCGGGGCTCCCCGGTGCAATGATTCAAGCAGCCCTCGGGTTGGGCGCGGCGGCCTTCCTGCTCGGCATTCTGCTCGTGATTCCGATTGGCGGGGCCGACATGCCGGTGGTCGTCTCTCTGTTGAACTCGTACTCCGGCCTGGCCGCCGCGGCGGCGGGGTTCGTCCTCGACAACACGGCGCTCATCGTGAGCGGGACGCTCGTGGGCGCCGCCGGCATGATCCTTACCGTCATCATGTGCGACGCGATGAACCGCTCACTCGCGAACGTCATGCTCGGCGGCTTTGGCGGCGGCGACGGGGCGGCCGGGGGACCCGACGTGCCGGAGGGCAAGACGGTGAACGAAACCTCGCCGGACGACACCGCCATCCTTGCCAGCTACGCCGAGAAGGTGGTTATCGTGCCCGGGTATGGCCTCGCCGTGGCGCAGGCGCAGCACGCAGTGCGCGAGATGGCCGACCGGCTGGAGGAGGAAGGGGTGGAGGTGAAGTATGCCATCCATCCGGTGGCAGGGCGCATGCCGGGCCACATGAACGTCCTTCTGGCCGAGGCCGACGTGTCCTACGAGAAGCTCTTTGAACTGGAGGAGATCAATCCGGAGTTTTCGACGACGGACCTCGCCATCGTCGTAGGAGCCAACGACGTGGTGAATCCTGCGGCGCGGACCGACGAGGGCAGTCCC
>CAZSBW010000113.1:0-8030 GCA_964604815.1 uncultured Salinivenus sp.
CGTGGGCTGGTACGACAACGAATGGGGCTACGCCAACCGAACTGTGGACCTGGTCGAGGAACTTCAAATGCACGCGTAGACCGCTGTTGCTCCCCCTGTCTACGAGCCGAGGATGCCGGCCCGGCCCGACGGCGCTGATTCGCACTCGGGCCGACAACGGAGGCTCGTTCGTTTCTGCCCATTACCGTCTCCGTCCCATGCCGAAGCTTACCCTCGACGACGTCACCGTTCGCGGCAAGCGCGTGCTCATCCGTGTGGACTTTAACGTCCCCCTCGATACCTCGGAGGACGGTAGCCCCGCGGTTGCCGACGACACCCGCATCCGGGCCGCCCTCCCGACGATTCGTCACGTCCTGGACAACGGAGGCAAGGTGATTCTCATTAGCCACCTCGGACGGCCGGGCGGGCAGCCGAACCCCGACCTGAGCCTCGCCTGCGTGGCCGACCACCTCGGCACGCTTCTCGACGAGCGCGTCCGCTTTTCGAGCAACACGGTGGGTGAGACCGTCGAGGAGGTCGTGGACGGCATGAATGAGGGTAGCGTCATCCTCCTCGAAAACACGCGGTTCGACTCCGGCGAGAAGGCCAACGACGAGGATTTTTCGCAGGCCCTCGCCGCCCTGGCCGACATCTACGTGAACGATGCCTTTGGGGCTGCCCACCGCGCCCATGCCTCGACGGCCGGCGTGGCCGAGTTCGTGGACAGGGCCGTGATGGGCCGGCTCATGGAGTCGGAGATTGAGGCGCTCACGCAGGTTCGCGATCACCCCAATCACCCGATGGTCGCCATCCTGGGCGGGGCGAAGGTGTCGGACAAGCTCGGGGCCATCCGCGCACTCAACGATTCGGCCGACCACCTGCTCATTGGGGGCGCCATGAGCTACACCTTCCTGAAGGCACTCGGTCGGGAAATCGGAGGATCTCGCGTTGAGGAAGACCGACTCGATTCCGCCGAGTCGCTCTACGAAGAGGCCGACGGACGCATCCTTCTCCCGAGCGACCACGTGGTGGCCGATGATCTCGATGAGGACGCCGAGGCCGCCGTCGTCGGAAACGACATTCCCGAGGAAATGATGGGCCTCGACATCGGCCCCGATACCGTCGAGACGTACTGCGATGCCATTTCGGAGGCGGCGACCATCGTGTGGAACGGCCCGATGGGCGTGTTTGAGATTGACGCCTTCGCAGAGGGAACGATGAGCGTTGCCGAAGCCGTGGCCCACGCGACCGACGATGGCGCCTTTTCGGTCGTGGGCGGCGGCGACTCCGTCTCGGCCCTCGGCCGCTCGGGCTGTGCCGACCGCATCAGCCACGTCTCTACGGGCGGCGGCGCCATGCTTACCTTCCTCGAAGGCGCTCCCCTGCCCGGCATCGAGGCGCTCTCGGACGCCTGATTCCTTCTTGAAACGGGTGGCGCAGACTCGGGCGGACGCGAACGAGGCCATCCTGCTGGGAGACGAGCCGCAGGTCCAGGGCCTTGCGGACTTCGAAGCGTCTTCTCTGACAACCCGCGTGGTGGTACAGGTGAAACCCGGCGAGCAGTACGCCGCCGAGCGCGACTTCCGGCAGCGCCTGAAGCGCATCTTCGATCGTCGGGGCGTCGAGATCCCGCTTCCACAGCGTACGGCTCACACGACTCAGAAAGCAGAGACTCCTCATCCGACGTCCGATCCCCTCCCTCCCAATTCGTGAGAGAAATACGTCAAGCCTCCTTCCCGGACATCAGGGCCGCATTTGACCGCGAGCACGGATGATTCCCAGCACCCCCTCCTCGCACCGGTAAGCCAGCCGCCGATCCCTGCTTCTTCCGAGCGCACGGACGAACCAATTTTTCCCATGCCCTCTCCTGCAATTTCTGTCTCCGACCTGTCGAAGACCTATCAAAGCGGGCTCTTTGCAGGGTCGTCGGTTCTCGCCCTCGACGGAGTGTCGCTCACCGTGCCGAAGGGAACCATTTTTGGCCTTCTGGGGCCGAATGGGGCCGGCAAAACGACCCTGGTGAAGATCCTACTCGGCCTCGTTCATCCGAGTGGAGGCACGGCCCGCCTTTTTGGGGAGCCCGCCCGCCGCCCTGGCGCCCGGGAACGAATTGGCTTCCTTCCCGAAAACCACCGGTTTCCCGGCTTCCTCACCGCCGAGCAAACGCTGCACGTCTACGGCCGCCTCGCCAACGTCTCGGGGGCCGAGCGCGACGAACGAATTGCGACGCTGCTCGACCAGGTGAGCCTCGCCGACCGAAAGGACACGAAGGTCCGGACCTTCTCCAAAGGCATGCTCCAACGCCTCGGTCTGGCACAGGCGCTCCTCAACGAGCCCGATCTTCTTTTCCTCGACGAACCGACCGCCGGGGTCGATCCGGTGGGGCGACGCGAGATTCGCGACCTCGTGCTGGAGTTGCGGGACGCCGGGGCGACCATTTTCCTCAACTCCCACCTGCTCTCTGAAGTGGAGAAGGTGTGCAGTCAGATCGCGATTCTTCGCGACGGCCAGATCGTTCGGGAAGGAACCCTCGACGAGCTGACGGCTGTTGAGCGGACGTACGACATCGCGACGACCCCCGTCCCGGAATCGATTGTGGAGCAAACGGGCCTGACGTCTTCTCCCGACGACGCCCCCACCGATTCCGATCTTCGTCGGTACCGGGTGCAGGCCGAAGATCGATCGTCCCTCAACGGCCTCCTCGACCGCCTGCGCTCGGCCGACGTGGAGATCGAGTCGATCACGCCCCTCCGGCGCTCCCTGGAGGACTACTTCATTGACGTGGTGGATGAGGACCTCTCCGCTTCGTAACTTGCCTCCCTCTTTCCGGTCCCCAGTGCCCAATGCAGGGGGCTGCCGATCGACGGAACCGTGTGTGGAAGCATGGAAGGGGAAGGTGCAAATCGATTCGGTTGGTCGTCTCCGCTCACACCGCCCATGCTTCCACCCTCACACACTCCCACAGCTACACACGCAATGATGCGTCCCCTCTTCGGCCTGTTGCTGCTCACCTTCCGCAAGCTTTGGGCCAAGAAAATCGTGCTCGGGCTCTTCATTATCAGCTCCCTGGTGCTGCTCCTCATCACGTTCGCGTTGAACCTCAACGTGGTGGAGGGGTCCCTCGAGGGCCTTCGCCTCTTTGGACAGGAGGCCCAGCCCGACGCCGATCCCAACGAGTCCCCAGGGATGTCGCTTACCAGTTTTGTCGTGACCGTAGAGTCGGTCGTGGCGGGGGCGGCGTACTGGGTCGGCATCCTCCTGGCGCTCTTTGCCTCCTCGTCTCTCTTTTCAAACTTGCAGGCGCCCGGTCGCGTGGAGCTAATTCTCTCAAAACCCGTGGGCCGACTCCGGGTGGTCGCCGGTCACGTGATCGGCGTGTGGGGCGCCATCGCCGTGCTCATCGTCTATCTAATGGGAGGCACGTGGCTCATCATGTCGCTCAAGTCGGGGGTCTGGAACCCGCGGTTTCTCCTCTCCATCGGCATCGTGATCGGCATGTTCGGGGTCATGTACGCCGCCGTGATGCTGATGGCCGTGTGGACGCAAAGTACAGCTCTCGTCCTCATCGTCGCCTACGGCCTCATCTTTGTGTCGATGGTCCTGGCCGGGGCAGACAAGATTGCCCCGCTCCTCGGGCCGGTGGGCGAGCCGGTGTTTTGGGGACTGTACCACGTGCTCCCCAACTTCACGGAAGTCACGTCCATCGTCTCGAGCCTCGCAAAGGACGAAGCGGTGGCCTCGTGGTATCCGCTCGGTTCGTCCTTCCTCTTCGGAGGTGTGGTCTACGGCGTCACGGGCTACCTGTTTGCGCGCCGCGACTTCTGATCGGCGGGAAGCCCCCCCGCCTGCCCTCCCCGCTGATCTCGAACTGTTGCGTGGATTTTTCGTCGCGTTGTCTTTTATGTTGCAGTGATTCGTGATCTTGTCATGTAGCCCCGCATAATCATGATTTACACCTCCACCGACGATCTCGATTTTCGGGTCTCTGAGTTGCCGTTTCTCCCCCGCCCCAATCGGGTCCTTCTCACCACCCCCACGCACTTCGACGTCCAGTACGTCATCAATCCGCACATGTCGGAAAACGTGGGCTCGGTCAATAAAGACCTCGCGTTTCAGCAGTGGAAAGCCATCCGTGCCACTTACACGGCCCTCGACGTGTCTCCCTTCGTCGTGAACGGACAGAGCGGCCTCCCCGACATGGTGTTCTCCGCCAACCAGACCCTTCCCTTTTACCAGCCCGAAAACGACCGGCGGGGGGTCATCCTGAGCCGCATGCACGCGGACGAACGAAAAGACGAAGTGCCGTACTTTGCTGATTTTTTCGCGAGCCAGGGATACGAGGTCGAGCAACTGCCCGACGACATCGACGCCGCCTTCGAAGGGATGGGCGACGCCATCTGGCACCCCGGCCGGTTCCTGCTCTGGGGCGGATACGGCTTCCGGACCGGTCCAGAAGCGTACGAGGCCGTCAGCGACATCCTGGACGTGCCCGTTGTGATCATGGAACTGACAGACGCGGATTACTACCACCTGGACACCTGCTTTTGCCCGCTCGACCACGAGCACGTGCTCATTGCCCCCGAGGCGTTCAACGACGAGGGACGGGCGACAATCAAGGAATGCTTCGACACCGTCATCGAGGCCCCCGACCATGAAGCCCGCCACCAGTTGGCCTGCAACGCCCACTGTCCCGATGGGGAGCACGTCCTCATTCAAGAAGGGTGCGAGGGCACCATGGAACGACTCCGCGCCGCGGGCTTCCTGCCCATCGAACTCGACACCAGCGAGTTCATAAAGGCGGGCGGATCGGTCTTTTGCCTCAAACAGATGATCTGGTAGCCGCACGCACCGGCTCCGTCCCCGACAGAGCAAATACTCGAAGTGCAGTTTTCTCAAGGAGCCGACCGATTAGCGTGACCCATCGCGCTCTCATTTCTATTGTCATTCCCACCCTCAACGAAGAAGACGTTCTCGGCCCCACGCTGGACGCACTTCAGCGGCAGGATCCCTCCGTCGAAATCATTGTCGTGGATGGGCACTCGACCGACGACACCTTCGAGTGCGCCCGGGCGGCCGGGGCAACTGTGCTGAAAGCGCCCCGAGGACGAGCCTCGCAGCTCAATCGGGGGGCGGAGGCAGCAGAGGGCAACATGTACCTTTTCCTCCACGCCGACACCCTGCTTCCCCCAAACGGACTCGCCACCATCCGGAATACGCTTGCTGAACCGGAGGCGACCGCCGGCATCTTCCGGCTCCAGTTCGATCAATCGAGCCCGCTGCTTCGGTTCTATTCCTGGTGCACCCGTTGGCCGTGGATCCGCCTCTGTTTCGGGGACCGAGGCCTGTTCGTGACACGGTCCGCGTTCGAAGCAGTTGGGGGCTACCCCGACTGGCCGCTATTCGAGGACCTGGAACTGGCTGCTCGGCTGCACGAACACGGTGGCTTCCGGTTTGTCGATACCGCCGTCACCACGTCCGCCCGCCGCTTTCAGCGGAACGGCATTCTTACCCAGCAGCTGCGCAATCTGTATCTTTGGCTGCATTACGTCTGCAACGCCGACCCGGAGCGGGTGGCTCATCTCTACCGCTACCACGACGACGCCTCCCCTTCCCAAGAAAAACCGGACACCTCCCCCTGACCGGCCATTGAGGCCCGAAACTGTAACGAATTCGTAACAGGGTTGACGTGCTACGATGGAAGTAATACTAGTTATGTAGTAACAAGAACGAATTGTCGATTGCCATGCAACGAAAATCCCTCACCCATCTTGGTGAAACCGAAATGGAGGTTCTCCACCACGTGTGGAACCTCGGCGAGGCCACCGTGGCCGACGTCCGGGAGCGCATCCTCGACAACCGGGACGTGGCTTACACAACCGTCATGACGGTGCTGAAGAAGCTGGCCGAGAAAGGCTATCTCACCTACCACAAGGAGGGCCGCTCCTACGTCTACGAGCCCGCTCAGCAGCCCGACGAGGTGCAGCACAGCCTGCTGCGCCGGCTGATGGAGAAGGTCTTCCACGGCTCGCCCTCCGCCCTCGTCCAGACGCTGGTGCAACGGGAGGACCTCTCGGACGCCGAGCGTCGCGAGATTCTGGACATCATCGACGCCCTGGAGGCGTCGGAGGAAAACCATGACGATGCTTCTTGACGCGCTCGACCTTATCGGACGGGCAACCTGGGAGCCGGTGTGGGTGCCGACGCTCGTCTGGACCGTCTTTGCGCTGCCGCTCTGGCTGGGCCTGAAGCAAACGGACCGCCTGCACCCGCTGGCCGAATACCGCCTCTCGCAGGTGCTGCTGGCGACGCTCCCAGTCGGGGTTTACGCGACAACCCTGGCTGATCTGCTTCCCGGTTCCATGGCTGCCGCTCCCACCCATACCCTCTCTCTGACGGTGCTCCCCGCCCTTGAGGCCCCTCGTGCGGTCACGTCCGCTGCCGTGCCCTGGCACTGGACGCAGGCGGTCGGACTGCTCACGATTATAGCTGGAGGTGCTGCCCTCGTGCGCCTCGGGCGCCTGGCCCTCGACGCCGTGGCGGTGGCTCGCGTTCACGGGTCTCTGGACGACGAACGGGCGTCCTCGGTGCAGGCCCAGGCCGATCAAATTGCCCGAACCCTCGGCGTGGCGCGTCCCTTTCGTGTCTGCCTCACGCCCGAGGCCGCCGTTCCCTTCACGGTAAGCGGCCGTCGCCCGACCGTCGTCCTGCCCGCCGACCTGGCCCAGCGCCCGGCAGCCCTCCGAATGACGCTTGCCCACGAATGCATTCACGTGCGGCGCTACGACGACCTTGCGCATCTGCTCGAACGACTTTTGGCGGCGCTGTTCGTCGCACACCCCCTCGTGGGGCAGCTCCAGCAGTTCGTCGTAGAGGCGCGGGAGCAGGCCTGCGACGCCGCCGTCCTGCACGACGATAACAACGCTCCGGCGGACTACGCCCGCCTCCTGCTGGCATTTGCCGACGGACCGCGGCCCCAGGGACTCGATGCCCTCTCCCTATCCGAATCGCCATCGTCTCTCCCCAATCGACTCCGCGCCATGCGTTCCTCTGTGTCACGCTGGTTATCCTCTCCGCCGAGCCTGGTCGCCACGCTTCTCGCCGTGGGACTCGCCGTCACGTTCGGCATCGTCGCCTGCTCGGACAGCATTTCGCCCTCCCCGTCTGCGCCGGACGAGCCGGCCGCTTCCTCTGCTCCGAAAAGCGCAAAAGACCTACAGACGCCTCCTTCCCTGAAGGGAGGCCTGGAGGCCCTTCAACAAGAGCTCCAGTATCCGAAAATGGCCGAAGAAGCCGGCATTGAAGGCAAAGTGCTCCTCCAAGTCGTCGTTGATGAGAATGGAATGCCCGAGGTCGTGCAGGTAAAACGAAGCGCTCACCGAACGCTGGACTCTGCCGCCGTCCGCGCCGTCCGTTCGGTAGAGTTTGAGCCCGGCAAGAAGAATGGCACGCCAACCGACGCGAAAATGGTGCTCCCCGTTCTCTTCCGGATTCCAGACGACTCCTCGTCCTCAAGGGAAACGGACGAGGCGACCAGCAGTGCAAAAATCGACCTGGAGTTTGTCTTCCACGAGCTTAGCTCTCAGGAGAAACAGGAGGTCCTCTCTGGAAAGGCTGCATTTCAGAAAACGACCCGGGCCGCCCTCGTGGACCGGGTGTCCTATCCCGACCTAGTCCGCAAGGCCGGCATTGACGGAACGGTCGAAGTGACGTTTACCTTGGGCGAATCGGGCCGCCCCAGAGCCCCCAGTGTGACTGAGAGTGTCCACGAGGCCCTCGACAAAATGGCCCTCCACGCGGTAAAAAACACCACCTTCACGGTCACGGAGGCGCAGACCACAGACCTTACAGGCCAGCGGATCAGCGTCCGCTTTGCCTACCGACATCCTCGTAGCTCATAAGCCGGATCTCGGCAGGTGTTAGTCACCTTGCTCAAAGAAGCTGTGAGGCAAAGCAAATCGCTTCGAACCGGTCCAGTTGCCTCGAAGAAACCGCCCCCGTCAACTCCGGACGCGAAGCGATCCGGAGTCGAGTGCCCGAAAACAAGCACTGAG